>JBEITQ010000177.1:0-4395 GCA_040374835.1 Phycisphaeraceae bacterium
CGGCGAGCGCGCCGTGAACGCGGACGCCGCCATCCTCTCCGACGCTCACGCGCGAACGGTGCTCGCCACCATGGTGCTCCTCGGCGCCGCATCGGGCGCGATCGGCACGCCGCTCGTGCTCCGGCGCCACGCGCTCCTCGGCGACGCGGTGGGCCATGCGACGCTGCCGGGACTCGCCGGCGCGTCGATTGCCTCGATCGCGCTCGGCGGTTCCGGCCGCGAACCGGCGGTGCTCCTTGGCGGTGCGGCGATGGGCGCCGCGGCGGGTGCCGCGGCCGTCTGGCTCGTCCGACGGTGGGCACGCACCAGCGCCGATGCCGCCACCGCGGTGTCGCTCGGCACGCTGTTCGGCCTCGGGGTCGTCCTGCTCTCGGCGCTGCAGCAGCTCGATGCCGGGCATCGCGCCGGCCTTGATGCCTATCTCCTCGGCAGCGCGGCCGGCCTGGTGCGCACGGACCTCTGGATCGCCGTCGCCATCGCCGTGGCCACCGCGGTCACCTTCGCCGTGCTGGCTCGGGACATCCGCGCCGCCACGTTCGATCCCACCTTCGCGCAGGTCGCCGGCCGCCCCGTACGGCTGATCGGCGGCGCGTGGGCGCTGCTCACCGTCGTCACCGTGGTGGCCGGCATGCAGGCGGTCGGGCTGGTGATGGTGCTGGCGCTCCTCGTCATCCCGCCCGCGGCGGCACGCTGCTGGACCGATCGCTTCATGGGCGTGGTGGCGATCGCGTCGGCCATCGGCGCGGGAGCGTCCGCCGCCGGCGCGGCGGCCAGTGCGCTCGCCCCGCGCCTGCCGACCGGCGCGATGGTGGTGCTTGCCCTCGGCGGGGCGTTCACGGTCTCGGCCGTCCGCGCCGCGCTGCGCCGCTCGATCGGAGCGCACGCATGACCGGACTCGGATGGACCGCCGCGGTCGACGGGTGGATCGTGGCGATCGCGGCACTGGCCGGGATCGCATGCGCCATCCCGGGGTCGTTCCTCGTGATGCGGCGCGAGTCGATGCTGGCCGACGCCATGTCGCATGGCGTTCTTCCGGGCCTCGCCGCGGCGTTCCTCGTGACGGGCTCCCGCAGCGCCCCGGCGATGACCATCGGCGCCCTGGTCGCCGCCGTCGTCCTCTCCGCCGGCTGGCGCGCGATCGCCGCCACCTGCCGCGTCGAGCGCGGTGCCGCGCTCGGCATCACCTACACCGTGATGTTCGCCGCGGGCGTCGTGCTGCTGGTGCGCGCCGCCGACCGCGTCGACCTCGACCCGGCCTGCGTGCTGTTCGGGTCGCTCGAGCTGGCACCCCTCGACGACGCCGAGGTCCTCGGGACGCGCATCCCGTTCCCGGCGCTGCTGCTCGCCGGCGTGGCCGCGGCGAACGCCGTGATCGCCGCCCTGCTCTGGCCCATGCTGGTCGCCGACAGCTTCGACCGCGACTTCGCGCGCGTGGCGATCCCGGGACGCGGCATCGCGCCGGTGGCGATGTCCGCCATGTCGGCCGTCACGTGCGTGGCATGCTTCGAGGCGGTGGGGTCGATCCTGGTGGTGGCGATGCTGGTCACGCCGGCGGTGATCGCCCGGATGCTCGCCGACTCGATGCGTTCGGTCGTCGCGATCGCCGCGGCAGCCGGGATCGCGGCAGCGGTGCTCGGCCACCTCGCCGCCACGGCCCTGCCCCGCATCCTCGGGCTCGCCCCCGCCGGGATCCGCGACCTCTCCACCGCCGGATCGATCGCCGTCATTCTGGGAATGCTCCTCGGGGTCACCGTCCTCGTTGACCGCCTGCGCCGCCGTCCCTACGCTCCGGCCGCATGAAGCGACCCACGCGCATCGCGCTCACCGTCATCGCCTGCATCGCCGGCCTGCTGCTGGTGGCGTACCTGTCGAGGAACATCATCGCCCGGGGCGCGGTGCAGTCCACGGCGTCCGCGATGCTGCAGGTGCCGGTGACCATCGAATCGATCGACCTCGACCTCTTCGGTGCGGACGTCACGGTGACCGGCATCGCCGTCGGCAACCCGAAGGGCTACGCCCCGCCGCATGCGCTGACCGCGAAGAAGCTTGCCGTCCAGCTCGACGCCGGCGCAAGCTCGCTCGAGAAGCTGGTCGTCACCCGCATCGGGATCGAAGGCGTGGATGCGTGGTTGCTGCTCGACGGCACCCGCAACAACATCTCCGACATCGTCAACGGCATGTCCGCCGCGGATGCCCCGGCCAACGAGAAGCCCGCGGCCGGGGGCGGAGTCGAGGTGCTGATCCGCACGCTCGAGCTGCGCGACATCGCCGTCCACGTCTCGGAGCGCCCGGACGTCGCCGACGTCCCGGTCACCGCGAAGCTTGCCTCCATCACCGCGACCGACGTCTCGAGCCGCAGCTCGGGCTCGAAGCTGGCCGGGCAGCTGGCCTCGAAGGCCTTCGAGGCCACGATGGGCGCCATCGTCTCGGACATGGGTGGGCGCCTGCCGGCCGCGATCGCCAAGGGCGTCGGCGACTCGCTCTCCCAGGCCGGCACGGTGCTGAAGGACGTGGTCGGCCAGGCCGCGCAGCAGGTCGGCGAGGCGGCCACCAAGGGCATCGGCGACGCCGTCAAGGGCATCGGCGAGGGCCTGGGCGGCCTCCTGGGCGGCGACAAGAAGAAGTGACCGTCAGCCGTTGCGCCGCGCGAACTCGTCCATGAACTGCTCAAGCAGCTCGCATCCCTTCGCCGGGAAGGCGTTGTAGACGCAGGCACGGATGCCGCCCCACTCGCGGTGGCCGCGCAGGCCGCACAGGCCCTCGCGCTCGGCCTCGGCCACGAAGCGGTCGACGAGCGCGTCGCTCGGCAGCTGGAAGCTGATCGACATCTCGCTGCGGCAGTCCGAACGCATGGACGGCCGGTAGAAGCCGCCGCTGCGGTCGATCGCCGCGTAGACGTGCGCGGCCTTCGCCTTGTTGCGGGGACCGAACGCCGCGGGCCCGCCGTGGTCGAGCGTCCACTTCGCCATCAGGCCGATCACGCGGACGCCGAAGGTCGGCGGCGTGTTCGGGCGGCTCTCGGTCCGCGAGAAGTGCGCGTAGCTCAGCATCGGCGGCAGCGACGGATCGGCGCGCTCGAGCCACGACCGGCGCGCCAGCACGAGGCAGATGCCGCTGGCGCCCAGGTTCTTCTGGCCGCTGGCGAACACCAGCTGGTGGGCGGCCAGGTCGAACGGCCGCGAGAAGATGTCGCTCGTCGCATCGCACACCAGCGGCGCCGCCACCTTCGGCGGGCGGGCGAACTGCGTTCCCTCGACCGTGTTGTTCGAGCAGTAGCAGAAGTACGAAGCCCCGGAGCAGTCGGCGATCTCCGCATCCGACGGCACGTGGTCGAACCGGCACGCGGCGCCGTCGAAGGCCTTGCGCGTCCGACGGACGCACGCCGTCTCCTTCTCGCCCTTGTGCGCCCACAGCCCGGTGTCCGCGAAGGCGACCCAGCCGTCCTTCGGGACGAAGTTCATTGCGATGAGCGGGAAGTGCTGCATCGACCCGCCCGGCATGAACAGCACGTCCCAGTCCGCGCCCAGGCCTGAGCAGCCCCGCACCGCCTCGACCGCCTCGGCCAGCATCTGGTCGTACGACGCGCCACGGTGGCTGTGCTCGAGCAGCCCGATGCCCGTCCCGCGGAAGTCGACGAGCTCCTCCCGCAGCTGGTCCAGCACCGATTCAGGCATGCACGCCGGGCCGGCGGAGAAGTTGTAGACCCGGCCGGGACGGGGGGTTGCAGGCGGGTCGACGGGTCGCACGTGGGGGGCAGCGGCGGTGGTCATGGCGGTCATCCGATCGGAGATCCCGAATGGTACGCACGCCACCCTTGAGACAGTCTGATAATCGCGATATCCAATTCGCCCAATCGATTTCAACGACCCACGCTTGACCTTGTCCAGTCCCGGGGCATCTTCATCCCGTGGAACGGTGCCCTCTCCCTGGGCGCCGTGGAGCAGAGTGAAAAGGGTACAGCCGAGCGGGTATCGCCAAGAGCGTGTCTTGGCAGATGTTCGTTCCCTTCGGTGAGTTCCCTCCATGTCTGCCCTGCCAAACGACGCCCGACAACCCGAGACTCCGCTGCCGGAGCTGTTCGAGCGCATCTACGGGCGCCTCAAGGAACTCTCCTCGCTGTTCATGCGCCACCAGGGCGCGGGACACACCCTGCAGCCGACCGCCATCGTCCATGAGGCCTTCCTCAAGCTCGCCGAGCGCGACGCCGGGGACTTCGAGAACGAGGAGCACTTCTTCGCCACCGCGGCAACCGTCCTGCGCACCGTGCTCGTCGACCACGCCCGCCGGCGCGGCAGCAAGAAGCGCGGCAACAACAAGCGAAAGGCGTCCGTCGAGGCGTTCGAGCCCACCGACGCCTCGGCCGACGTGGCCGGCATCCTCGACCTCGAGGATGCC
>JBEITQ010000085.1:0-7728 GCA_040374835.1 Phycisphaeraceae bacterium
CCCGTCGAGCCATCCCTCGTACCACGCCGCGCGCAGCCGATCCACGGCGGCCAGGATGTCCGCGGCCCGGCCCGCGGTCCGCGCCGCCGCCACGGGATCGCCGCGCCGCAGCGCCGCCTCGAGCGGGAACTCGCCGAACGCGGCCCGCTCGGACTCGAATCGCGCCATGGCCTCGCGCGCCGTCGCGCGCCGCGTCGGCTCGTGCAGCGACTTGACCCATGCCCGCGTCGTCGCGTCGAAGCGGCTCCGCAGCGATGCCTTCGCCGCGGCCGCCGCGTCCACCCACGCGGGAAGCGCCTGCAGCCGGCGCAGGTCGGCGTCGATCGCGGCGACCTCGGCGTCGGACGGCGACCGGCCCGCCGACCGCACCAGGTCCGTCGCCAGCGAACGCGCGTCGACCCGCAGCGCGCGCACGTCGATCGACGCGATGCGCGCACGCGCCGCCGCCGGATCCGGGGCGGCGGCATCGCCCGGCCGCGAATCGCCGGCCGTCGCCGAGGCCGTCCGCCCGATCGGCTGGGCCGTCGGCCATGGATCGGGCGGCGTCGCATCGCCCTCCATGAGGGCGACCGCCCCGACGAGGTGCCGGATCGCGGCCACGACCTCGGATGTCGGACCGTCCGCTGCCGGGCCGGGCACCATCGCTGCCGCCGAGTCGGCGAAGCGCGCGAGCGGTGCGTCGACGGCCGCCGGCGCCAGTCCCTCGCGCAGCGGCATCGACAGGCGTGCGTCGACCTCTGAGCGCAGCGCCGCCAGCCGCAGCCCCGCGACCGGGCCTGCCTGCGCGGCCAGGTCCGCGCCCCCGTGGAACAGGAGGTCGAACGCCATCCGCCGCAGCGCGATGCGCGCGTCGCGCGCCGCCGACGGAGCCTCGCGCCCGAGCGCGTCGATCTCGCGCCGCAGGGCGGCCATGGCGTCGGTGGCTGCGTTTTCCGTGCCGACGAGGGCAGGGGGTGGCACGGCCTGCGCCGCACTTCCCGTTGCCGCGCCCGGCGGCGCCGGCAGCGCCAGCATCGCCGCCACCACGCACGCCGCGATCACCCGGCCGCCCCGCCTTCGTCCGCCGTGCCGTACCGCACCCACTCGAGCCGCAGCCCGTGCGGCGGCAGCGTGGGCCCCGCCGATGCGCGGTCGCCGGTGGCCAGCGCGCGCGCGATCGTCGCGCCGTCGAGCTTGCCGCGCCCGGCGTCGACCAGCGTTCCCGCGATGATGCGCACCATGTTGTAGAGGAACCCGCTTCCGGCGACTTCCACCACCAGTCGCCCCGCGCGCGGCTCCATGACCGTGCAGCCGAACACCGTGCGCACCGTGTGCTCGCGTCCGTGGTTCGCCGCGGCGAAGGCCGCGAAGTCATGCGTTCCCACCACGGCCCCCGCGGCGCGCCGCATGGCACCCACGTCGAGCCGGTGTCGGGTCCACCACGTGGTGCGCCGCTCGAACAGCAGTTCCGCGTCCGGCGCCTCGACCCCGTGGGCGATCGTGTAGCGGTAGCACTTGCTCACGCAGTCGGAGATCGGGTCGAACGCGTCGTGCACGCGTTCCGCCCGGCGCACGCAGACGTCCTCCGGCAGCCGCGCCGTGATCGCCATCGCCAGCCGCTCCAGGGGAATCCGGGTCTCGGCGGTGAAGGCGGCCACCTGCCCCAGGGCATGGACCCCGGCATCCGTCCGGCTCGCCCCCATCACCTGGATCGGCGCCCCGACCGCCTCGGCGACGGCCAGTTCCAGCACCCCCTGCACCGTCCGGAGCGGGGCGGCCCCGGGCGGCTCCTGGCGCTGCCATCCGTGGAAATCGGTGCCGTCGTAGGCGACGACGAGCCGGAAGCGGGGCATCCGAGGCAGGATAGGAGGTTCGGCGGCATCGGCAGCCGCGGATTACTGGAACCTCGCGTCGGCCGAATCTCGGCGCAGCCATCCTCAATCCGACCCGGGTTTCCTTGGACTTTCCGCAGCGCTGGCCTACAGTCGAGGGTCAGCAGCGCCCACCCCGCCGGGGTGCCGGCGCGTCCACTGTCGCCGCATCCTCGGAGCATCCAAAGACATGCGTCACCACGCCTTCATCGCCACCGTCGCGCTGAGCGCCGCCACCGCCGCCTTCGCCGGCGTCATCGTCATCGACGGCACCGCCGAGGCCCTGTACGGCACGGCCAAGGAAGTGCAGACGATCCAGACGCAGTTCGGCGACGCCAACCTGGGACAGACCGGCTACTGCAACGGCAGCGAGCTCGACGGCGCCTTCGCCGTGGTCGAGGACGGCTACCTGTACCTGACGATCGCGGGCAACTTCGAGAGCAACTACAACAGCCTCGAGCTCTTCATCGACTGCAAGGCCGGCGGCCAGAACCGCCTGCGGGGCGACAACGCCGACGTCGACTTCAACGGCCTCAACCGCATGGGCGACGACGGCACCGGCAACGGCCTCACCTTCGACGCCGGATTCGAGGCGGACTACTACATCAGCTTCCGCTGCGGCGTCGGCACGATCGGCGGCCTGCCCGCCCTCGTCCAGTTCCTGAACTACGCCGACCTGCCCACGCTCGGCCTCGGCACGGGCGGCTTCGCCGGGCCGGGCACGGGTCCGACCATCCCGATCGTCGCCTCGAACGGGATCGAGTACACGGTCAACAACATCAACGTGGCCGGCGTGAGCGGCGGCCCCGGCGGCGCCTCCACCGGCGCCGGCGTGATCACCGGCGCGGAGTTCAAGATCCCGCTGTCCCTGATCGGCTACGTCGACGGCGACCTGCGCGTCTGCGCGTTCATCAACGGCGGCGGCCACGGCTTCCTGTCGAACCAGGTGCTCGGCGGGTGCCCGGTCGATACGCAGAACCTCGGCGAGCCCCGCAACGTCAACTTCTCCACGATCGTCGACGAGCAGTTCATCGTCGTCGTCGGCGGCGGCACCCCGCCGGACAACTGCCCGACCGACCTGACCGACGACGGCTTCGTCGACGGCAACGACCTCGGCCAGCTGCTGGCGCAGTGGGGCAGTGCGGGCTCCGCCGACTTCAACCAGGACGGCTTCGTCGACGGCAACGACCTTGGCCTCATGCTGGCCGCCTGGGGTCCGTGCCCGGCGCCATGACCGCACGCGGGGCACCGCCCCGCCGGTTCACCGATCGCCCGCGTCCCTGACGCGCGCCCCGGCCTCGCCGGGCGCGAAGAGGTGCGCCGCGCCCACGTCGATCGTAGCGTGCGCGGCCTCGCCCTCGCGAAGCCGGTCGTCGTTGCCGATTCGCGCCACGAGCCGCGTCCCACCGGCGTCGAGCACCACGTCCATCCGGTCGCCGAGGCGCTCGATCGCGCGCACCGAGGCGGGCAGCGCGCCGCCGCCCGTCGACGGGCCCGGCCCGACGGCGATCCGGTCCGGCCGCACGCCCAGCACGAGCGGTCCCGCGGGCACCGACGGCCACCGCCCGGCCGGCAGCGCCAGCCGCAGCCCCTGTCCGGCGAAGGCGCCCGACTCGACGCTCCCTTCGACGAAGTTCATCACGGGCATGCCGACGAACCCGGCGACGAACCGGTCCGCGGGCCGCGCATAGCACCCCTCGGGCGTGCCCGCCTGGTGCACGACGCCCGCGCGCATCACGACCATCCGGTCGGCGAGCGTCATCGCCTCCTCCTGGTCGTGCGTCACGTACACCATGGTGGCGCGCGTGCGCCGGTGCATCTCGCGGATCTCCGCGCGCGTCTCGATGCGCAGCCGCGCGTCGAGGTTCGAGAGCGGCTCGTCGAAGAGGAACACCTGCGGGTCGCGCACCAGCGCCCGGCCGAGGGCCACGCGCTGCCGCTGCCCGCCGGACAGCGCGCGCGGCAGCCGGTCGAGGAGCGCGTCGATCCCCAGCGTCCGCGCCGTGTCGGTCACCTTGCGGTCGACCTCGTCCCGCTCCCGCCTCCACTCCGCGTGGCGCAGCAGCCACGCCGCCGCGCCGGCATGCCGTCGCCGCCGAAGCAGCCCGAACGCCATGTTCCGGCGCACCGTCATGTGCGGGTAGAGCGCGTAGTTCTGGAACACCATCGCCACGTCGCGGTCCTTCGGGGCCACGTCGTTCACCACGCGCCCGCCGATCGACACCGTGCCGCCGGTCACCGTCTCCAGCCCGGCGATCATCCGCAGCAGCGTGCTCTTGCCGCACCCGGAGGGCCCGACGAGCACGACGAACTCCCCGTCGCGGAACGAGAGGTCGGTGGCGCGCACCGCATGCACGCCGCCGGGATACGTCTTCGACACCTGCCTGAGCTCGATCGATGCCATCTCGTTCCTTGCCGGCCGGGCCGGCGGTGGTTCAGCCCTTGACCGCGCCCTTGCCCAGCCCCTCGACGAACTGGCGCTGGGCCGCCAGGAAGAGCAGGATGCAGGGCACCATGGTGGTGATGCTGGCGGCCATCAGGAGGTGCACCTTGGTGATGCCGCCGTACTGGTTGCGGAAGCCGTTGAGCGCGACGCTGAGCGTGGCCTGGTCGTCGCTCTGCAGGTAGATGACCGGCGCCAGGAAGTCGTTCCAGCAGCCGATGAAGGTGAAGACCGCGGTGATCGCGGTCACCGGGCGGCAGAGCGGCAGGATGATGCGCCACCAGATGCCGAGCCAGCCCAGGCCGTCGAGGCGCGCCGCCTCCAGCAGCGCCTCCGGGACCTGCGCGATGAACTGCCGGTACATGAAGACGAAGTAGGCGTTCGCGAAGAAGGCCGGGACCACGAGCGGCAGCATCGTGTCGATCCATCCCAGGTTCCGGAACAGGATGAAGAGCGGGATCATCGTCACCTGCCCGGGCAGCATCATGGTCCCGAGCATGACCATGAAGAGCGGCCGGCTGCCGCGGAAGCGCACGCGCGCGAAGGCGAGCGCCACCAGGCTCGAGCTGAGGACCGTGCCGACGGTCACCAGCACCGCGATCACAACGCTGTTGGCGAGCGCGTCCTTGAAGCCGCGCATCGGCTCGCCGGCGTTGCCCGAGCCGATCTGCCCGAGGGCTTCGCGGTAGTTCTCCCACTGCGGCGATGCCGGCCACGCGAAGCCGCCCTCGACCGTGGCCGCCTGCGCGGCGTCCGCGGGGCTGAGGCTGACGCCCACCATCCAGAGCAGCGGGTAGAGGAACACCGCCGTGCCGGCGGCAAGCACCGCCCACAGGACGACCGACCGGAGGATGCCGCGCGAGCCGCCGGTCACTTGCGGAGCGCCTCGTAGTAGACGTGCCGCGCGCTCGAGCGCAGGATGGCGACGGTGACCGCGAGCACCGCCAGGAGCAGCAGCCACGCCATCGCCGACGCGTACCCCATCTCGTAGTACTCGAAGCCCTGGTTGAACAGGTACAGGACGTAGAAGCGGGTCGAATCGCCGGGCTCGCCGCCCGTCATGATGAAGGCCTGCGTGAACACCTGGAAGCTCCCGATCACCGCCATCAGGACGTTGAACAGGATCACCGGCCCGAGCATCGGCAGCGTGATCGACGTGAAGCGCCGCACGCGCCCGATGCCGTCCACCTGCGCGGCCTCGCCGAGCTCGTCCGGGATCCCCTGCAGGCCGGCGAGGTAGATCATCATCGAGCCGCCGACGAACCATGCGTTCATGATGGCGAATGCCGGCACGCCCCAGGTGGCGGCATCCCTGCCGAACCAGTGGGGCGGGGTGAGGCCGGTTGGCCCAAGCCCCACGACCGACAGAACCCAGTCCGCCGCGCCGATCCCCGCCCCGAGCAGCTGGTTCATGAGCCCGGCGTCCGAATCGAACACCCACCGCCACAGCACCGCCACGACGACCCCTGCGAGGACGCTCGGCAGGTACCACGCCGCGCGGAAGAACGGGATGCCGCGCACCTTCTGGTGCATCAGCACGGCGGCCGCGAGCGCAAGCCCCTGCCCGAGCGGCACCGCGACGAGCACGTAGTACAGGGTCACGCGCACGCTGGCCCAGAACCGGGGGTCATCCGCGAGGAGCTGCGCGTAGTTGCCCCAGCCCACCCACTTCGCCTCCCCGAGCGTCGACAGCCCCCGCCAGCCCGTGAAGGAGAGCACGAGCGACAGGAACACCGGGAAGGCCATGAAGACGGCGAACCCGACGAGCCACGGCGATGCCATCAGGTAGCCGATGCGCTCCTCGCGCGCCTCGCCCGGGGGCAGCGGCCGTCGGCGGCGTGCCCAGGCGACCCACAGCGCGCCGGATGCCGCCACGCCCGCCGCCGCGGCCGCGATCGCGACCCATGGCACCGGCGGGAAGCCGCCGCGCCCGAGCGGGCTCGCGCGCTCGGCCCTCCACAGCGACTCGAAGTCGCCGACGGCCTGCGCGAGCGGCTTGTTGCCGGTCTTGAGTCCCTCGTCGAGGTTGGAGCCGAGCAACTGCTCGAACTTCGGGTTCGCCGGCCAGTCGATCACCCGCGAGACGGCCACCGCGTCGAGGTAGCCGCGGTCGTTCTCCGGCTTCGCGGCGTCGACGAACGCATCGCTCTCCGCGGCCGCGCGATTCGACGGGATGGCGAGGCCGAGCCGCGCCTGCGCCTTCTGCCCCTCCTCGTTGGTGAGCCACCGCACCAGCTTCCAGGCCTCGGGCTTGTGCGCCGACTGCGACGAGATGCTCCAGGACACGGTGAGGATGATGTTGGCGCGCTCGCTGCCGCGGGGCAGGGGCGCGAAGTCCCAGTCGAAGTCGCGGATGCGGCGGTACTCCGGCACCACCCAGCGCCCGAAGGGCCCGGCCATGCCGACCTTCCCCGTGGCGAAGACCGCACTCCCCGTGGCGAGCTTGCTCCGCCCGCTCGTGAGCGCGTTCTCCTCGTCGTGGCGCCACGCGCGCAGCCGCTCCAGCGCGGCCATCGCCCTCGGGTCGGACAGGCGGAGGTCGTCCCATCCTCCCGGCCCCACGGCATCGCACCCCTCGGTGAAGAGGTAGGCACGCACCATGGCCGGCCACGTGACGAACTCGGCGCCGACGTAGCGCTCCCCGTCGGGGCCGGCGGCGCGCCCGATCGCGCGCGCGGTCTCGATGAAGTCGTCCCACGTCCAGTCGGGCTTCGGCGCAGGCACGCCCGCGCGGCGGAACACGTCCTTGTTCCAGTAGAAGCCGACGGTGGTGAAGTCCTTGGGGATGCCCCACAGGGTGCCGCGCCCGGCGTTGCTGCCGTCGAAGCGGAACGCGTCGACGACCTGCGGCCAGAAGTCGCCGAGCTTCAGCGCACCCGGCGCGGCGGACTCGGCGTCTTGCGCCACGAACCGGTCGAGCGGCTCCAGGAGACCGAGGCTCGCGAAGCTCGGGATGCGCTCGTTGCCGACGTAGAACACGTCGGGCGGCTCGCCCGCGGCCATCATGGTCTGCAGCTTGGTGTAGAAGCTGCCGGCGTCGCCCGGGTTGATCCGCGTCACGCGCAGGCCGGGGTTGGCCGCCTCGAAGTCGCGCAGCGA
Source organism: Phycisphaeraceae bacterium (assembly GCA_040374835.1). Classification (GTDB taxonomy): domain Bacteria; phylum Planctomycetota; class Phycisphaerae; order Phycisphaerales; family SM1A02; genus UBA966. Next base: position 7,393 of record JBEITQ010000085.1, read on the forward strand.
CCGCTCGACGATCTCGTCCTCCTCCGGGCCGCCCTCGCCGGACCAGTGCAGCACCACGAGCTCCGTGCGCGGGTCCGCCGCAAACAGGCGCCCGAGCTCCCGCGCCCCGACCCGCCAGAACGCCCACGCCACCAGCACCGCCGCGGCGCATCCGAGCAGCGAACGCACGACGATCCCGGCGGTGTGCCACGGGCCCGGCGGCGCGCCCACCCCTAGACTCCGAGCTGTCCCTTCGGGGTCCGCACGCGGCATGCTTCGAAGAATAACAGTGACCATTGCCGCGGCCGCGCTCGCCTGGCCCGGCGCTCGCGCCGCACCCGCCGCGGTCGCGCCGAC
>JBEITQ010000238.1:0-2260 GCA_040374835.1 Phycisphaeraceae bacterium
GCCCTGCGCGCGCAGCACGGGGTCGATCAGCGAGCGGGCCGGCACCCAGCCCGAGGTGCGACCGGCCTCGACGCGGACCCACGCGGGGATCTCGTCGCCGGGGAACGCCTCGTTCATCATCGCGCCGGCGGGGACGCGCACCGTCGCGCCGCGCTCCACCACGCGCACGCACGCGCCCTCGGGCAGTCGCGCCAGGGCCTTCGAGCGCGCATCCGGGCGGTCGAACACCACCGTGACGGCCGACGACACCTGCATGACGTCGGGCGGCGGGTCGAGCAGCGGCGCCGTGGCGGCGCAGCCGGCGACCAGCGGGACCGCAAGGACGAGGGCGGCAGCACGGGCGGCGTGGCGCATGGGGCCGGGATCGTATGTGGCGCGCGTGAGCATTCGCTTGGGACCGCCCGGCCGCGCCCCTGCCCACGGGACTAACACGATCTGAACGCGTTCCGAGCAATTCGCTTTTGGGGCGTCCCTACCTTGCGACTCGCCATGCAACGATTCCTGAACGTGTTCCGAGCCCGCGTGCCCGCCCGTGCCGCCGCGGCCGGCGTGCTTGCCCCGGCGCTCGCGGCGCTCTCGATCGGTGTGCCCCAGGGCGCGCCGCCCGCGGCCGCGGCCGACGGCGCGCGCCAGCCCACCCTGGAGGAGACGCGCCTCACGCTTGCGAAGTGGATCGAGACGCAGCAGATCATCGCCAAGGAGCGCAACGACTGGCAGCAGGGCAAGGAGATCCTGCAGGGGCGCATCGACCTCGTGGGCAAGGAGGTCGGCGTCCTCAGGGAGCGCATTCGCCAGTCCGAGGAGGCCGTGGCGCAGTCGGACCGCAAGCGCGACGAGCTGGTCGCCCAGGACACCGAGCTGAAGGCGCTCGGCGAGCAGCTGGCCAACGCCGCGACCGTGATGGAGGAGCAGGTGCGCGCGCTCCTGAAGCAGCTGCCCGACCCCGTGAAGGGGCGCATCGCGCCGCTCGTCGAGCGCATCCCCGCCGACCCGGCCGCGACGCGGGTGACTCCCGCCGAGCGCTTCCAGAACGTCCTCGGCATCCTGAACGAGGTCAACAAGGCGAACTCCGAGATCTCGGTCGCCTACGAGATCCGCACGCTCGCCGACGGCTCGTCGAGCGAGGTGCAGGTGATCTACCTCGGCCTCGCGCAGGCCTACTTCCTGAGCCCCAAGGGCGAGGCCGGCATCGGTCGCCCCACCGAGGACGGCTGGAAGTGGGAGCCCGCGCCCGGCGCCGCCAACCAGATCCTGCTCGCGCTCGAGGTGATCGAGGGCAAGCACGTCCCGACCTTCGTCCCGCTTCCCATCAAGATCCGATGAACATCCGACCCGCCATCGCCCTCACCGTGGCCGCGCTCCTCGCGGCCGTCCCGTGCGCGTCGGCCATGCAGGGCGCGACGACCGAGTCCGCCGGCGCCGCCGTCATGGGACGCGCCTCGCGCAACGCCGAGTCCGAGCTCGCCAAGAGCGTCGCGGAGCTCAACGCCATGCGCGCGCGCATCGCCGAGGAGAAGCTCCCCATGGCGCAGAAGCTCACCGAGCTCGAGGAGTCGGTGGTGCAGCTGCGCCGCGACAGCGACCGGGTGCAGCGCCTCGTCGACGCCGGTGCGCTGGAGATCGCCACCATCCAGGCGCGCATCAAGGGCCGCCAGGACGAGCTGACGTACGTCCAGAACCTGCTCGACGAGTACGTGCGCACCTTCGAGACGAAGATCGGCACCGGCGAGCTGCAGGTCCTCGGCGACCAGATCGAGACCGCCAAGCAGGCGGTCGAGAACAAGACGCTGACGCCGACCGAGCGCACCTCGCGGCAGACCGCCTTCGTCAGCCTGACGCTCAAGCGCCTGTTCGACATGGTCGGCGGGAACACCTTCGCCGGCGTCGGCGTGGACACGCTGGGCTCGGTCATGCAGGGGCAGTTCGCGATGATCGGCCCGGTCTCGCTCTTCCGGTCCGACAGCGGCGTCGGCGGCGTGGCGGTGCCCCAGGTGGGCTCGGCCAACCCGCTGGTGCGGCCGCTCGAGGGCTCGATGGAGTCGGCGATCGGCGAGCTGGTCGAGTCGGGCGAGGGCACGCTGCCGCTCGACCCCTCGCGCGGCGGCGCGCTGAAGGCGCTGGTGCAGAAGGCGAACCTCGTCCACATCTTCATCAAGGGCGGCCCGATCATGTGGCCGATGCTGCTCGCGTCGGTGATCGCCCTGGCGGTGGTCATCGAGCGCGTCCTCTTCCTGGTGATCGACCAGAGCCGGCGCAGCCC
>JBEITQ010000019.1:0-16213 GCA_040374835.1 Phycisphaeraceae bacterium
ACACGCCGTCCGGTCCCTTCACCTGCGCCTCGACCGCGCCGCCCGGCGCCGGATGCAGCGCGACGAGCGCACCCCGCTCCACGACGACCGTTCCCTCGATCATCTGCTGCCCGAGGTCGTCGAGCACCGCGCGCGGCGCGCGGTGGCGGTGCACTTCCCACGCCGGGCGCGCGTGGCGCAGGAACCGCCGCCGCTGCACGGGGCTCCACGACTGCCACACCGCCGTCACGTGCGGGCGGATGGCGTCGATCGCCCCCTGCCATCCGAGGCCGGCACGCACCCGCGCTCGCGCGAGCGCACGCACCGCATGCATGGCCGCCGATGGACCGCCGGCAAGTGCCGCGGCATCCAGTGCCGCCGGCGGCTCGCCCGGCACCGCGTGGGGCTGCGGCAGGCGGCCGTTGCGGCTCACCATGCGGATCACGCCCACGTGTCCCGCGCGACGCAGGCCCTGCGCGACGTCGATCGCCGTCAGGCCGCTTCCGAGCACCAGCACCTCGGCGCCCGGGTCGATGCCCTCGGTCGCGCCGGGGTCCCATGGGTCGGCGATGAGCGCCGCGCGCGGGGCGCCGTGGTCCACGCGGTTCCACGGCGCGCGCGCGGGCGGCATGCCCGGCGCCACGATCACCGCGTCGGCCACGGTGGAGCGGCCGGAGGCAAGCAGCAGCTCGATGCGCGACGGCAGGCGGTCGACGTGCACCACGGCATCGCGCACCAGGGCGATGCGGTCGCCGGCCTCGGCGAATACCGCGGCGACCGTCTCAAGCAGGTACTCGCCGAACAGCGCGCGCGGCGCAAAGTCATCCGGCCGGTACGCCCCGGGATGCCGCGCCTCCAGCCAGCGGTGGAACGCGCCGGGGTCGTCGGGAAACGCCCCCATGCGCCCGGCGGGCACGTTGAGGAGGTGGCTTCGGTCGCAGCCGCCGTACGCGACGCCCGGCGCACGCAGCGGCCGTCGCTCGAAGAGCGAAAGCCGCGCACGCGGCATCGCGCGCGCCAGGTGCACCAGCGCCATCAGGCCGCTGAAGCCGCCGCCCACCACCGCCACCGTCGACTCGCGCGGCGAGACGTCTCGCCACGGAAGCACGGGGACGGCCGGACGGGCGAGGCTCATACCATCCGCGCCCCGGCGGCCCGCGCCGCGGCCACGATCCGGTCGGCGGTGCGCACGGCGGCGAAGCCATCCTCCGCATCGACGAGCGGCCGGCGGCCGGACCGGATGGCGTCGACGAAGTCCTCGGCCTGCAGGCGCAGCGGCTCGCCGGCACCGACCGCGAGCGGCTCGACGTGCAGCAGGTCAAGGAAGTTCAGGTGGCTCAGGTCCGCGCCCTGCTTCAGCAGCCCGCGCACCTCGGCGATCTTGGCGGCGTTGGGGCCCTTGCGCGCCACCGTGCCCTTGCGGTCCACGAAGTCGGCGCTGACGTACGTGTCGTCGCTCATGACGCGGATCTTGCGCTCGGTCTTCATCGCCAGGCGGCTGGCGGTGACGTTGGCGACCGGCGCGTAGCCGTCGGGCATGCGCGGGAACTCGAGCCGTGCGTTGCAGACGTCCTCGGCTTCCCCAAGCACGCTCACCGCGCTCGCGCGCACGTCGACCGGCTCGCCTCCGAAGAGCATGAGCAGCACGTCGATGTCGTGGATCATCATGTCGAGCACGACGCCCACGTCGACGCTGCGGAAGGTCATCGGGCTGACGCGGTCGACCTCGACGAAGCGGGGCACCAGGTTCAGCGCGCGGATCGCCACCATCACCGGGTCGTAGCGCACCACGTGGCCGACCTGGAGCAGCGCGCCGCTGCGGCGCGCGGCGTCGGCGATGGCACGCGCCTCGTCGGGCGTGGGGGCGAGCGGCTTCTCGATCAGGCAGTGGATGCCGCGCGCCAGCAGCTTCTCCGCGGCCTCGCGGTGATGGACGGTGGGCGTGGCGATGGTGACCACGTCGACGCCCTGCGCGATCAGGGACTCGACCGTGTCATGGCCCGTGCCGCCGTACTGGTCGGTCACCTGGCGCCGCCGCTCCTCGCTGGCGTCGACGACGCCCACGAGGTCGCAGCCCTCGACCTGGGTCCAGAGCCGCGCGTGGTGGCGGCCCATTCGGCCGACGCCGACGACGCCGCAGCGCAGGGTGGCGGTGGATGTGCTGGCCATTCGGGGAGTCCTTCCCGCCGCGGAGGGCGGCGTCACGAGGCGACGAGCGTGCGCTCGACGGCGTTCCGGAACATGCGCAGGCCGAGCGGCTCGCCCGAGCGCTGGTGCGCCGAGAGCCGCGTCCACCGCGGGTGCTGCGTCCAGCGGGTGTAACGCTCCGGGTGGGGCATCAGGCCGAACACCAGGCCGCTCGGGTCGCAGATGCCCGCGATGCGGCGCATGCTGCCGTTGAAGTGGTCGTCGGGGTGGTAGCGCACGGCGACCTGGCCGTTCGCGTCCAGGCGGTCGAGGAGCGAGTCGTCGGCCACCAGCCGGCCCTCGCCATGCGCGCTCGGCAGCAGGCCCGTGGCGTCGTCGAGCTCGATGCCCTGCGTCCAGATGCAGCGCGTGTCGGCGGGAATCTCGACGCGCGTCCACGCGTCGCGGAACGATCCGCCCGAGTTCTGCGCGAGTGCGACGGTCGGCGCGGCCGCCACCGCGGGCCATGGCATGCCGAGGTCCGGGCCCGGCAGCAGCCCGGCCTGCACCGCGATCTGGAAGCCGTTGCACGGGCAGATCATGGGAACGCCCCGGTCGATGGCCGCCGCCAGCGCGGGATAGACCGAGCGCCGCATCAGGGCGCCCATGATGCGTCCGGCCGCGATGTCGTCGCCGAAGCTGAAGCCGCCGGGCAGCCCGACCAGCCGGTAGCGGTCGATGCGCGAGGGTTCCCGCACCAGTTCGTTCAGGTGCACGGCCTCGGGCACCGCCCCCGCGGCGGCGAAGGCGTGCGCGAGCTCGAGGTCGCAGTTGATGCCGGCGGCGGTGATGACGAGGGCGCGTGGTCCGGTGGCCATGGTCATCCTCCCGTCGGCGCGTTCCACGCCGACTGCAGGCGGTCGATCGGGGCACGCTCGCGGGCAGTGGAGGTGCCGACCACCTCGAGCGCGGAGGAATCGTCCACGTGCCCGATCACCGCATGGGCGATGCCGTCGAGGATCGACTCGACGCGGCCGAGCGACGCGGCATCCACCTCGAGCACGTAGCGGTGCGGATCCTCGGCGAACGCACGGCACTCGTCGTCGACCTCGCCGCCGGCGGCGACCGGCACGCGGGACAGGTCGACCGATGCGCCCAGCCCGCCGGCGAAGCACATCTCGGCGACGGCCGGAAGCAGCCCGCCCTCGCTCAGGTCATGCGCGCTGAGCACGTAGCCGCCGGCGATGCATGCGGCGACGGCCTTCGCGGTGCGCGCGCCCCTCGCAGGGTCGACGTCCGGGAGGCGCATGTCCCGGTGCGCGCACGCCCCGAGCATCGCGCGGTGGCTGCCGCCCATGCGCGCGCCGGTCATCCCGACGAGGACCAGGACGCTGCCGGCGCGCTTGAGGTCCATGGTGCAGGCGCGCGCGGCGTCCTCCACGATCCCGAAGCCCGACACCAGGAGCGTCGGCGGGATCATGATCGTCCGGCCGTCCTGCGTGCGGAACTGGTTCTTCAGGCTGTCCTTGCCGCTGATGAAGGGCGTGCGGTAGGCAAGCGCGCCGTCGAGGCATGCCTCGGCCGCGCGTACCAGGGCGCCCATGTTGCGCGGGTCGTCGCACGACGGCCAGCAGAAGTTGTCCAGGATCGCGATGCGTGCGGGATCCGCACCCACGCACACGAGGTTGCGCACGCACTCGTCGATCGCGGCGAGCGTCATCGCGTACGGGTCGGCGCTCCAGCCGGTCGCGAGGCCGTTGGCGATCGCCAGGGCGCGGGGCGAACCAGGCACCGGATGCACCACCGCGCCGTCGGACGGCCCGCCCTCGCCCACGCCGACGAGCGGCTTCACCACGCTTGCGCCCTGCACCTCGTGGTCGTACTGGCGGATGATCCAGGCCTTGCTGGCGAGGTTCGGGTGCGAGAGCAGCGTGCAGCAGGTGTCGAGGAGGCGGGGGCCGACGCCATGGCCGTCGCCCGCGGCCGGCTGCTGGGACGCGCTCCATGCCGCGTCCCACACGGCCTCGCGCGTCGGCATCGGGACGCCCTCGTGCAGGAAATGCGTGTCGAGCGAACCGACCTCGGTGCCGTTCCAGAGGAGATGGATGGTGCGGTCGGGCGAGCCGAACTCCCCGAGCTCGCAGAACTCGACGCCGTGGGCGTCGCAGACCGCGCGCAGGCGTCCGAGCTTCGCCGCCGGCACCGCAAGCACCATGCGCTCCTGCGCCTCGCTGATCCACACTTCGGTGGGCGTGAGGCCCGCATACTTCACGGGCGCGCGCTCGAGGTGGACGACGGCGCCGACGTCCTTGCCCATCTCGCCGACCGCGCTCGAGAAGCCGCCTGCGCCGCAGTCGGTGGCCCCCCGGTAGAGCGGTCCGTCCGGCTGGTCGCGTGCGGCGAGCATGGCGTCGAGCGCCTTCTTCTCGGTGATCGCGTTTCCGATCTGCACCGCGTGGCTGAACTCGCTGGCGGTGCCGTGCTCGACCTCGGCGCTCGAGAACGTGGCCCCGTGGATGCCGTCGCGGCCGGTGCGGCCGCCGATCGCGACGATCCGGTCGCCGGCATGCACCTGGCCCTTCACCATCGAGCGCGGCATCACGCCCACGACGCCGCAGAAGACCAGCGGGTTGCCCACGTAGCGCGGGTCGAACCACACGCCGCCGTTGAGCGTCGGGATCCCCATCCGGTTGCCGTAGTCGCGCACGCCGGCCACCACCTGGCGGAGGATGCGCCCGGGAGGCAGGCAGCCGGCAGGCACCTCGGTGCCCGAGAGCGGCGCCACGCAGAAGATGTCGGTGGCGGCGATCGGCTTGGCGCCGAGGCCCGTCCCCATGATGTCGCGGATGCAGCCGCCGATCCCGGTGGCTGCGCCGCCGTATGGCTCGATGGCGCTCGGACGGTTGTGCGTCTCGCACTTGAAACAGACGGCATGCGCGTCGTCGAAGGCGATGACGCCGGAGTTGTCGACAAAGACCGAGAGGCACCAGTCGACGTGGTCCGGGCGCGACGGGTCGATCAATTCGTGCGTGGCGGCGGCAACGGTGCGCTTCAGGAGGTTCGCGATGGTGACCGTGCCGTCGGGGGCCACCTCGTGGCCGGGCCTGCCGGAAAGCGCCGGACCCGCAAGCGCGCGCTGCCCGGGCGCCAGGTTCGCCTCGCGGTAGCGCACGGTGCTCTTCAGGGTCTTGTGGACGCAGTGCTCGCTCCAGGTCTGGGCGAGGGTCTCGAGCTCGATCTCGCGCGGCTCCCGCCCCAGGCGGCGGTACTCGGCCTGGATCGCGCGCATCTCCTCGAGCGACAGGAAGAGGTGCGCCTCGCGGCTCAGGCGCTCGAGCTCGGCGTCCGAGAGCGTCCGCAGCGGCACCTCGACGATCCGCAGCTCGCGCGCATGGCCGGCCGGGAACGACGTGGGGTGCCAGGGCTCGAGATGGATGCCGTGGATCACGGGGTTGGCCAATGCACGCGCGCCCAGCGTCCGCGCCGCCTCCGCGTCGATGCCGGCCAGGTCGTACCGGTCGCCGGTGCGCACGCGCACGTCGAGCCCGAACAGGGCGCGCACCGCGCCCTCGACGCTCTCGGCAGCCGGGTCGGTGACGCCGGGCAGGGGATGCACCTCGACGATCGCGTCCAGCGGGCCACGGGCCGGTGCCCCCGCCCGCACCACCGACGCCACCTGGGTCACCGGGTCGGCCAGCAGCTCGCGGGCGATCCGCTCGACGTCGGCCGCGGACAGCTCGCCCTCGAGCAGGTAGACGGAGGCGTGGCGCGCCTCGCGCGGGGCGGGGATGCCGAGCGTCGTCGCCTGCCGGGCCACGGATTCGCCGCGCACGTCCCGGTGCCCGGAACGCGGTCGGACCTCGACTCGATGCACGGCGGCCATGGCCCGGAAATGATAGGGAATCCCGGGCCTTCCCCCGCGCGGCTGCCCGGCCTCAGAACATCAGCTGCAACTGCGTCCGGAAGACGATCTCGTCGCTCGCGGACGGCCGCCAGCCGGCCTCGATGTCGGCGAACCACGGGTGCACCGCGGTCATCGCCCAGCCAAGGTCAGTGGTCCACTTCAGGTCCTGGCCGTCGAGGTACCAGTTGAGCCCGACGGTGAGGAGGTTGAGCGGATCCAGGTCCGACGACAGCCCGGAGATCGTCGGGTCGGCGGCATCGATCCCGTCGATCATGGCGAACTCGTACCGGCCGAAGAGCTCCATCTTCGGCGCGATGTATGCGGAGGCCATGGTCTGGAACGCGTAGATGCTGAAGGACCCGAGGTTGCCGGAGGCGTTCTGCGGCGTGCCGAAGAGCGGCGAGATGGCGCCCGGCGAGTTCAGGTAGTTGTAGAAGAACGCGCCGTAGAACGACGCGCCGCCGAAGTTGAGCTGCGCATCGAACGTGGCGGCGAACCAGGTGTTGGTCGGGTCGGCGAGGCCCGGCGTCGAGTTGTTCGGCTGGTAGGCGAACGACTCCTGGAAGTGGAAGCCGGCGCCGAGCAGCATGCCGAACTCCTCCATCGCCGGGCTCGTGTAGCTGCGGAACTGGTCCCAGCTGCCCGACGGCTTCCAGTCGTAGCGACCGGTGAAGCTCATGGTCACCGGCTGCGACCAGTACGGGGCATTCTGAGATCCGTAGCTTCCGGTCGGGAAGACGACGAAGCCGGCGCCTCCGTAGTTGGCATCGGTGTCGCCGAGCAGGTTGTCCTGCCCACCGTTGTTGACGGAGAACCGGGCGCGCGACTCGTCGCTTGCGTACTCGAGCTCGAGTCCTTGCGTGTAGCCGAGCGCGTAGTGGTAGTCGACCACCGAGCGCGAGGCAGACATCTGGTACTGCTCGAGCACCAGGAAGCCGCGCGAGTACGGCGAGCGGAATTGGCCCGCGCGCACCGACCAGTTGTCGTCGAGGTTGATGCGCGCCCACGCGTCCATCAGCTCGAAGCCGCTGTAGTCGGCATCGCCCGGGATCGGGTTGCTCGTGCCCTTGTTCAGCTCGGTGAGGAACTGCTCGTAGAAGCGCGCCTTCACCATGTACTGGAAGTCGCGGCTGAAGATGTGGCCGTCGGCCCACAGCTGGACCTGCGGCACGTCGAATCCGTAGCGCTCCTGCTGCTGGTCGAAGAGCCAGGGGGCCGACGTCGGGCTGGTCTGGATCGCGCTCCAGATGAAGCGCGTCTGCACGAACCCGCCCAGGTTCATGCGGAAGCGACCGTCGGGGCTCGCCAGGAAGAAGCCGTCGTTCCAGCCGGCGGTCATGCCGCCGTCGCGGAGGCTGCCGCGCTGCTCGCTGTCGGCCAGCACGTCGCGCACCACCTCGCGGATCTGCGCGGCGCGCTGCTCGCCGAGCCACTCCTCGCCCTGCTGGCGGGTGAGGTCGGTGACCTTGCCCTCGAGTTCCTTGTTGCGCTCCTCCAGGACGTCCAGGCGCTTCAGGAGGTCGGAGACCGACGGCTCCGGCTTGTCCAGGACGCCGCCACCCGCCGGTGCCGTCGCGTCCGCCGCCGCCTGCCCCAGCGCCGCTGGGGCCGCAAGGGCCGCCACCGTCGCCGCGGCCACCCAGGCCGTCGCGGATGAGCATGGCAGGGAACGCATCGGGGAAGATCCTATCGATCCATTCATCGGCGCAGCCCGGGGCCATGCTGAAGCCCGAAGGCCCGAAAAGCACACCGGACCCGGCGCAAGGCCGGGTCCAGTGGAAGGTTCAGGTCAGGCTGGTCTGGCTGCTGCCGAGGTCTGATCCGAGGATCAGAACATCAGCTGGAGCTGGACGACCAGGCCGAAGTTGCTGCCGCCCGAGGTGCTGAACGGACCATTCGGATCAACGAGGCCGAACGAGCCGCCCGCGTCCGTGTTGGCACCCTGCTGACCAGCAGTGCTGGACACCGGGATCGTCGCAAGAACGGTGAACTTCATGTTGTTCTTGGCGAAGTACCAGTTGCCGCCGACCTGCAGGTAGTTCGACGCCGTCGCCGCGTTGAACGGAGATGGAGCGCCGGGCACCGCACCGATGTTGTTGTAGTTCCATGCCGCGAAGATCTCGAGATCCTCGGTCAGGAACGCACCACCCTGCAGGTTGAAGCCCCAGGTGGAGACATCGGAATTGACACCGTACGCATAAGAGTTCTGCCACAGCACCTGGCCGATGAAGTTGAAGCCGCCGAACTTCGCGTTCGCGTCAACCGTGATGCCGACCGGCGAGTAGCCGTACGGCGGAATGCTGTTCTGCGCACGCGCGTTCTGCCAGAAGAGGCCGGCGCCGCCGACGAGGCCGAATTCCTCGCCCTTGAAGCTCGACTCCTTGGAGAACTGGTCCCAGCTGCCGGCCATCTTGAACTCGGCACGACCGGCCAGGGCGACGCTCTGGTTGTTGTTGTCGTCCCAGGACTGGGAGAACACCCCGTTCGGCGCGTAGGCCACGTTGTAGTAGCCGCCCATCGCGCGGAAGTTGTCCTTCTCCCACTTGGCGGAGATGCCGACCTGCTGGCCGAGGCCGAAGGCGTACTCGAACACCGAGTATTCGCCCATCTGCGTCATGCCGGCGTTGAACAGCTGGCTCTGCAGGGTGAAGGCGGCGTTCTGCTGGCCGACCGTCACGCTGAAGCCGTCACCGAGGTCCTTGGTGACCTGCGCATACAGCAGACGGAAGTAGTTGCTGAAGGAAACGTACGGGTCGTCCTGCGAGTCGTAGGCCATGCCCACGAGGTACTTCCAGCTCGGGTCCACCACGTTGCCCGAGAAGAACATCTGCGTGCGGCGGTTCTCGAAGCCCCACTGGTCGTTGGTGGGGGCGTTCGGACCCGTGCCCGTGGCGCCGTACCCATTGCCCCACGTGAAGCGGACCTGCTCGAGGGCGTTGACCTTGAGCTTGAAGTTGCCGTCGGCGCTCGACATGAAGAACCCGTTGTCGTAGCCCGAGGTCGCCGCGGCGCCCTGGAAGCTGGAACGGGTGCTCGAGTCAGCCAGGACGTCCTGCACAACGCCGCGGATCTGCTCAGCGCGCTGCTCGGTGAGCCACTGGTCGCCCTGCGCAGCCTTGAGGCTGGCGATCTCAGCCTTGAGCTGGTTGATCTGGGCGGTGGTGTCGTTGTTCGCCTCGGCGGCTCCGTAGCTCACTCCGGTGAGCGTGAGGGTCGAGCCCGCGAGGAGCCCAACAAACTTGGTCAGACTCATGTCGTTCGCTCCTTGTATCGGGCCGGGGCTCTGACGATTGACCCACGGTCCCAGTGACGATTCCCGGCCCTTTGGCGCCCGCCGACGCGGCGGGCAAGGAAACGGGTTCCAACCCATATCGACCAACGCTGGTCGTTTGGTTGAGGGGCAGATCATAGCAACCTCCCCCGTGGCTGTGTTGGCGCTGTCAAGCAATTGCCGGAAGGGGCCGGGAATCGGCGCGTGCCGTGCGCGTGAGCGGGGTCGCTCAGATGGACGCTTGTGACGTAAGTCATTGCGCCCCAGTCCTCTGCATTACATCTTGGCGGATTGCCGGGGATCGGCGCGCCGTGGGGCTGCGGGAGGCGCCTGCAGCCACTCGAGCGCCTGGCCCATGGACCCGACCCCGATCAGCTCGATCCGGCCCGGCTGCCCCTCGCCCCCGGCCGCGGCGGTCGCCCGCTCCACCACCCCCCGCTGCGACTCGGGCACGATCAGCCGCCGCGCCCCGCGGCGCACGGCCGCCTGCACGCGAAGCTCGGCCTGACGTGCGACACGGATGTCGCCCGAGAGCGACACCTCGCCGATCGCGACGGTCGACGCACCGAGCCCCCGCCCGAGGAACCCGCCGGCGACCGCGAGCGCCACCGCAAGGTCTGCCGCCGGATCCACGATGCGCATGCCGCCGATCGCCGACGCATACACGTCCTGGTCGGCGAGCCGCAGCCCGCCGTGCTTCTCGAGCACCGCGATGAGCATCGCCAGGCGCGACGCATCGAGCCCGCTCGCGCGGCGCTTCGCGTTCCCCAGGAACCCGGTCGCGGTGAGCGCCTGCACCTCCGCCACCAAGACGCGCGAGCCCGCAAGCACCGGCACGAACGCCGAGCCCGCGCGCGCCGCGCCGCCGTCGACCGAAAGCGTCGCTTCCTCGACTTCCGCGAGCCCTCCGCCGGTCATCTCGAAGAGCCCGACCTCCTGCGTGCTGCCGAAGCGGTTCTTCACCGCACGCACCACGCGGTAGGCGTGGTGGCGATCGCCCTCGAACGCGAGCACCACGTCGACGAGGTGCTCGAGGAGCTTCGGCCCCGCAAGGTCGCCGTCCTTGGTGACGTGCCCGACCATCGCGACCGCGCAGCCGGAGGTCTTCGCGAGCGACACGAGGTCGAGGCAGCAGCGCCGGAGCTGCGCCACGGATCCGGGCGCGGCATCGACGTCACCGCGGTAGCAGAGCTGGATGGAGTCGAGCACCAGCAGTTCGGGGCGGATCCGCCGGCATTCCTCGGCGATCACCGCGATGTTCGGCTCGGCGAGCACCAGGAGGTTCGCGGCGCGCGCGCCGTCCGCGGCACCTTCGAGGCGGTCCGCGCGCATGCGCACCTGCGCGGCGCTTTCCTCGCTGGTGGCGTAGAGGACGCGCTTGCCCGCGTCCGCGAGCGCCGCGGCGGCCTGCAGCAGGAGCGTGCTCTTGCCGATGCCCGGGTCGCCGCCGATGAGCGCGACGCTTGCGGGCACCACGCCGCCGCCGAGCACGCGGTCGAACTCGGCGATGCCCGTCGGAAGCCTGGGCACGTCGAGCGACTTCACCTCGGCGAGCGCCACGGCGCGACGGGCGCCGCCGGCACCCGGGGTGCCCGCGCCTTCGCCCGACGCCGCGCCCCCGAGGTCAAGCGCCCCAGGCGGCGCGGCCTCGACGGCGCTTCGGTCGACGAAGCGGTCGAGCGCGTCCCACGCGCCGCAGTCGGGGCACTTGCCCATCCACTTGGGCTGGACGTTCCCGCAGTCGCGGCAGACGTAGCTGGTGCGCACCTTGGCCATGGCGGGGCCGAGTGTAGGAACGCCCGGTGAAGCACCTGCGTACCATCGCCGAAATGCACGCCATGCACGCGATCCGCGGCGCCTGGAACCTGTTCCTGCTGGGCTGCGCGACCGGCTTCCGCCTGCGCGGGCGCTATTGGTCGTGGCGCATGGAGACGGCCTTCGGCGCCGACCGCGCGAAGTGGCCGTCGGCGGCGGAACGACGCCGCGCGGCGCTCGAGTACGGGGCGTGGGTGGGCGCGATGCGCCGGCTCAGGCGGGGCTGAAGCGGCTGCCGATCAGGCCGACCTTGGCATTCGGACTGGCGCTGCGCGGCAGCTTCGGCCCGACGAACCACACGATGCCCAGGCACAGGAGGCTGCCGAGCCACATCCACTGCGCGGCGCCGAAGTAGACGAACACCGCGGTGCACGTGAGCACCAGGAGCGAGGTGGGGATCATGCCCTCCCACGCCAGGCGCATCAGCTGGTCGAAGCGGAAGCGCGGGAGCGTCCAGCGCAGCGCGATGCCCAGCGCGAGGACCACGAAGGTCTTGCCGGCCATCACGCCGATCTGCGCCAGGATGAGCGGCAGGCCGCCGGAGGCGGGCAGGTCGCTGCCGAACTGCCCGGCGAAGGGGTTGATGCTCCAGCCGCCGAGGAACAGCACCGCGAAGAGCGCCGCGCCCGCGATCATGTTGAAGTACTCGGCCAGGAAGAACAGCGCGAAGCGCATGCTCGAGTACTCGGTGTGGTAGCCGCCGACCAGCTCGCTCTCGCACTCGGCGAGGTCGAAGGGCAGGCGGTTGGTCTCGGCCAGCATGCAGGTGTAGAAGAGGATGGCGGCCAGGGGCTGCTGGACGATGTTCCAGGTGCTGGCCTGCTGCTGGGCGATGATCCCGCCCGGCGTGAAGCTGCCGCTCATCAGGATGACGGCGAGCATGGCGACGCCCATCGGGATCTCGTAGCTGACGATCTGCGCCGAGGCGCGCATGCCGCCGAGGAACGAGAACTTGTTGTTCGACGCCCAGCTTGCGAGCGCGACGCCGTAGACCGAGAGGCTCGCGAGGGCCAGCATGTAGACGACGCCGATGTTGACGTCGGCGCCGACGATCTTCACCTCGCCGGTGAGGCCGAGGAACGGGATCGACGAGAGGTCGAGCGTGCCGCCCCAGGGGATGACCACGAAGCCGATGAGGGACGGCACGGCGAGCAGCGCCGGCGCGGCGAAGAACATCGCCTTGTCGACGTGCTTCGGGGTGTAGTCCTCCTTCAGGAAGAACTTCAGGCCGTCGGCGATCGGCTGCAGCAGGCCCCACGGCCCGACGCGGTTCGGGCCCACGCGGTCCTGCATCCAGGCGGAGAGCCGGCGCTCGAGCCAGATGGCGTACGCGCAGGACACCAGGATCACGTGGAGCGCCAGGAAGACGACCAGTGCGCTGGTCACGAGCTGCGCGAGCGCGGGGCCCTTGGGGAACCACGCGGGCAGGAAGTCGTTCACGAAGGTCAGCGCGTCTTGCATGGTGGGGGGCTCAGGCGGGGCCGGAAGTATAGGAGCGCCCGCATCGCCCCCGCGCCCATGCCGCGAAGGCCCCGGGCGGCATCGGCGGCGCGATGCCGTGGCCCTGCCCGAGTGCGCAGCCGGCCTCGACCAGGGCGGCGACGTGCGCGGGCGACTCCACGCCTTCCGCCACGGCCTCGCGGCCGAAGACCTGCGCGAGGCCGATGACGCCGAGCACGATCGCCCGGTCGCCGGGGTCGGCGAGCATGCCCGCCACGAACGACCGGTCGATCTTGATCGTCGACGCCGGCAGGCGCTTCAGGTAGGTGAGCGAGGAATAGCCGGTGCCGAAGTCGTCGAGGGAGAATTCGACGCCGAGCGCCACGCAGGCGCGCATGACGTCGGCGGCCGCGGCCATGTCGGGCAGCGCCGCGCTCTCGAGGACCTCCAGGCGAAGCGTGCCGCGCGGCAGGCCGGAATGCCGTGCGAGCGCCAGCGCCAGGTGGCCGGCGAACGACGGGTTGCGCAGCTCGTACGCCGAGACGTTCACGCTCGCGCCGCCGCACAGGCCGTCGGCACGCCAGCGCTCCGACTGCGCGAGCACGGTCTCGAGCACCCAGTCGCCGAGCGCGGCGATCGACTCGTCGTCCAGGATCGACGGCAGCCACTCCCCGGGCGGCAGCAGGCCGCGCTCGGGGTGGTTCCACCGCACGAGCGCCTCGGCGTAGCGCAGCCTGCCGCTCGCCAGCTCGACGACCGGCTGGTAGTGCACCTGCATCTCCCCGGCGCGCAGGCCGGCCACGATGCGCGCGACCTGCTCGCGGCGGCGCAGCACCTCGCGGTCGTGCGCGGCATCGAAGACGTGGCTTCGGCCGCGGCCCTCCTGCTTGGCGGCGTACATGGCCCGGTCGGCCTGGCGCAGCAGCGTGTCGGGGTCGGCGTCGTCGGGAGGCACCAGCCGCACGCCGGCGCTTGCCGAGAGCGCGACCGAGCTGCCGGGCACCACCTCGAAGGGCTCGGCCACGACGCGCAGCATCCGGTCGACGAGATGCTCGCACTCGCGGGCGGACGCAAGGCCCGGCAGGAGCACCACGAACTCGTCGCCGCCGAGGCGCGCGACGGTGTCGCACGAGCGGAGCGCGGCGGTCAGCCGGTGCCCGGTCTCGACGAGCAGGCGGTCGCCAGCATGGTGTCCGAACAGGTCGTTGACCGGCTTGAACGTGTCGAGGTCGAGGTAGCAGACGGCGAGCATCCGCCCCGAACGGCGCACCTGGGAGAGCGCCTGCTCCATGCGGTCGGCGAGGAGCACGCGGTTGGGGAGCTTCGTGAGGGCGTCGTAGTACGCCATCTGCTCCAGGCGCGCCTCCTGTTCGCGCAGGCCCGCATCCAGCCGGCGGCGCTCGAAGCCCTGGGCGAAGGTGCCGGTGACGATGCGAAGCACCGCGATCTCCTCGTCGTTCCACGTGCGCTCGGAGCGGACGTGGTCGAACCCGACGAAGCCGTCGAGGTGGCCGCGCCACGACATGGGCAGGACGAGAAGCGAGCGGATGCCCTGCGGCTCGAGGATCGCGCGCTCGCCGGTCGCCTCCGGGGGCAGGTCGTCGAGCGAACCGAGGTTGATCGGCCGGCGTGCGTGCAGCTCCTCCATCCACCACGGGGCCACCGAGACGGGGATCCCCTGCAGCTCGGCGCGCTGCGCCGAGATGCCGTCGGCGCACCACTCGTGGGTGTTGCTCATCGTCCCGGCGATGTCGTCGAAGAGGAAGACGTACGCGCGGTCGACGTCGAACAGGCGGCCGACCGCGGCGAGCGTGCGGTCGACGTTGGCGTCGACCTCGGCGGCCGGGCGCACGATGAACTCGCCCGTGGTCGCCGCCAGGAGCGACAGCAGGTCCTCTCGGAGCGGACGGTCGCCGAACGGGCTCACGCGGTGGCGGGCTCGAGCGCGGGCACGGGGGACGCCGCCGGGCGCGCCAGGTGCGGGAAGCAGTCCTGCACCGCCACCACGTCCCACGTGCCGGCGCGCAGGGCCTGGATCGCCTGCATCGCGGCCCGCGCGCCGGCGATCGTCGTGATGATCGGCACGTTCGAGCGCACCGCCTGGGCGCGGATGCGGCCCTCGTCGGTGGTGCCGCCCTTCTTGGTGGGCGTGTTGATCACCAGCTGGATCTGCCGGTTGGAGATGAGGTCGAGGACGTTCGGGCGCCGGCCGGTGGCGATCTTCGGCACCACCACCGCGCGGATGCCGTAGCCGGCGAGCGAGGCCGCCGTGCCGTCGGAGCAGTGCACCGCGAAGCCCATCGAGTCGAGGCTGCGCGCGACCTCGATCGCCTGGTGCTTGTCGGCATCACGCACGCTGAGGAACACGTTGCCCGACGTGGGCAGGTGCACGCCCGCGGCCATCTGCGCCTTGGCGAAGGCGACCGGCAGGCTGCGGTCGGTGCCCATCACCTCGCCGGTCGAGCGCATCTCGGGGCCGAGCACCACGTCGACGCCGGGGAACTTCGAGAACGGGAAGACGCTCTCCTTCACGGCGTAGAAGCCGGTGTCGTGCACCTCGACGGTGCCGAGCGACTCGAGCGATGCGCCCATCATCACCTTCGCGGCGACGTTGGCCCACGGGATGCCCTTGGCCTTGGAGACGAACGGCGCCGTGCGCGAGGCGCGCGGGTTCACCTCCAGGATGTAGACGACGTCGTCCTTCACGGCCATCTGCACGTTCATCAGGCCGCGCACGCGCAGGCGCTCGGCGAGCGCACGGGCATGCGCCCGGATGCGCTGCACCAGGCTCGTCGGCAGGCTGTAGGGCGGCACCGTGCAGGTGCTGTCGCCGGAGTGGATGCCGGCCTCCTCGATGTGCTCCATGACGCCGCAAACCACCGCGCGCGGCGACGGGCTCTTCTGCGGCACCTGATTGGTACGGCTCGACTCGTGCGGCTCGAAATCGGCCACCACGTCGACGTCCACCTCGATGGCGTCCGAGAGGAAGCGGTCGATCAGGACCGGCGCGTTCGCGAGGTCGCTCACGTTGACCGCGGTGGTCATGTACTTGCGCAGCGCGGCCTCGTCGAAGCAGGTTTCCATGCCGCGGCCGCCGAGCACGTAGCTCGGGCGCACGAGCACCGGGTAGCCCACGCGCTTCGCCTCGGTGACGGCTTCCTCCAGGCTGCGCGCGATGCCCGAGGGCGGCTGCGCGAGGCCCAGCTCCTCGAGCACCGCCTTGAATCGGTCGCGGTCCTCGGCGAGGTCGATGCTGTCGACGCCGGTGCCGATGAGCGGCACGCCCGCGGCCACCAGGCCGTGCGCCAGGTTGAGCGGCGTCTGCCCGCCGAACTGCACGATGCAGCCGATCACGGCGCCCGCGCGGTCGGCCTTGTCGATGCCCCCGCCGTTCAGGCGCTCGACCACGTTGAGGACATCCTCGAGCGTCAGCGGCTCGAAGAAGAGCAGGTCGCTGGTGTCGAAGTCGGTGCTGACCGTCTCGGGGTTCGAGTTGATCATCACGCTCTCGAGGCCCATCTCGTCGGCGGCGAAGGCGGCCTGGCAGCAGCAGTAGTCGAACTCGATGCCCTGCCCGATGCGGTTCGGGCCGCCGCCGAGGATGATCACCTTCGGCGCCGCGGTGATGCGGACCTCGTCGTCGAGCACGGGGCGGCCGTCCACCGAGTAGGGCCGCT
>JBEITQ010000171.1:0-4634 GCA_040374835.1 Phycisphaeraceae bacterium
CGCGCCGCCCTCGCGGCGGCCGGCGTCCTTGCCGCGTGGCTCGTCGTCGGCCATGTGGATCGCGGTCGTGTCCGGCATCCTGCGCTCGGGGGTGGGGGCGGTCATCGGGTTCCGGAACGATATGCGTTCCGGGGCGCCCCGGTTCACCAACCGGCCTGCATGTTCGCCACGACGTCGGTGGCGAGGTTCTGGGCCACGGCAAACCGCCCGATCTCCGTGGGTTCCGCGGACGGGCGGCTGGGGACGAACACCGCGCTCGCCGTGAACCCGTTGCGGGCCACGATCGGCTTGCCGGTGCGCTGGTCGATCCACTCCCAGTCGATCGTGACCTCGTACAGGGCCTCCTCGGTGAGGCCGGTGCTTCGGCTCTTGGAGAGCTCGCGCACCTCGCGGCGGCGCACCGTGCCGCGCAGGACGGTGTCGGCGCGCGACTCGGGGGAGATCCGGTAGGGCGTCATCGCCTGGACTTCCTTGATGATCGCCTCGGTGAGCTGGCCGTTGAGCGGCCGGTCGTACGTGTCGTTGCGGAAGACGTTCACCGCGATGGTCCGGTACTCCTTCGGGTAGCGGTTGCGCACGGCGTAGCCGCCGGCCTGCTCGGGTCCCGAGGAGCACCCGGAGACGGCGGCGCCGGCCGCGAGGCAGCAGGCGGCCAGGGCGGCGCGCAGGGCATGCACGCTCATGGCTTCGGCTGCCCCTCGGCGCCGGCGGGCGCGATGACCTCGGCCTCCATCGACTCGGAGCGCGTCTCGGCCTCGGGCCCGAGCCGCTGCGCCCGTTCGGAGGCGGCGAGCAGCTCGCGCCGGATGCCCGCGTAGTCGGGCGCGGTCTTGCGGACCGACTCGGGGAGCCTGGCGAGCACCTGGTCGATCACGCGCAGCGCCTGGAGCGTGGCCACCGACCGCGGGTACTTCTTGACCATCGCGCGGATCTCGCGCTCGGCGCTGATCGGGTCGCCGATCGACCAGTACCAGTTGGCGGTGGTGAGGCGCTTGTCGGCCTCGCTCTCGTAGATGCGCAGGAGGATCGCCTCGGCGCCGAGCTGCTTGGCCAGCTGCGGCTCCGTGGCCTGCATCTCGCGCAGCTTGGTGGCGGCCTCGGCCAGCCCGCGCGCGTCGAACTGCGGCCCCTTGTAGCCCGAGCAGTACGACGCGATCAGCCGCACGCGCGCCTTGTCGGCGAGGTTCGAGCGGGGGTAGTTCTGGAGGAAGAGGTCGTACGCGTCGGCCGCGAGGTCCATGTCGCGGCGGTCGTAGTAGAAGTCCGCGAGCGACATGCCCGCCTTCTCGGCGAGCGCGCTGCCCGGCAGGCGTTCCTGGATGCGGATCAGGATCTCCTGCGCGTCGTCCTCGGTGTTCACGACGCGGAAGGTTCCCCAGAACTTGCGCTTGAGGCCCGCGGCGTAGCGCATGGCGATCTCGTACTCGCGCTCGAGCGCGGGCACGAAGGAGCTGCTGTAGGGGTACTTCCGGGCCAATTCCTCGTAGTCGAAGAGGGCGCCGTACTCGTCGTCGAGCTTGTCGCGCGCCTCGCCGCGCACGAGGAGCGCCTCGGGCCGCAGCACGTCGGCGGGGAAGCGCTCGAGGAACGCGTCCATCAGCGCCTTGGCGCGCTTGGCCTCGCCCTTGGCAAGCACCAGCCGTGCCTGGCGGACGATCGACGCGGGCGAGCCCGGCGGCGGCGCGTCCTGCTCGCGCCAGAGGTCCCGGTCGTCGAGCCTGAATTCCTGCTGCGCGAGCGCGCGCCCATGCAGCATTGCGGCAAGGACCGCGGCAAGCAGCAGGGGGATCCGTCGCATCGGCGCGAATGGTATCCGGGGCGCGGCGGGCACCCTGCGCGGCCGGGGCCCTACGCTGCCCGGAATGCAAGTGGCGATCGTGAGCAACGCGGCCGCGGGACGCGGTCGGGCGGCGCATGCGCGCGACGACGTGCGTGCGGCGTTGGCGCGTGCGGGGATCGGTTCCGTCGACGTCGCGCTCGACGGTCCGTGGCACGAGGCGATCGACGGGATGCGCGCGGTGATCGCCGTCGGCGGCGACGGGACGGTGCGTGCCGTGGCGGGGCGGCTGGCGGGCCGGCGCGTGCCGCTCGCGATCGTCCCGACGGGCACGGAGAACCTGGCGGCGCGCGCGTTCGGCTTCCGCGTCGGGGCCGATCGGCTGGCGGCGGCGGTGCGCGGCGGGTCGGTGCGGCGCGTCGACCTCGGCGTGATCCGGCGGCCCGGGCTGCCGGAGCACCGGTTCGTCGTCATGGCCTCGGCGGGATTCGATGCCGACGTGGTGTCGGCACTGCATGCGGTGCGCCGCGGGCCGATCTCGCATGCGTCGTACCTGGGGCCGATCGTCCGGACGGCATGGCGCTGGCGGGGGCCGGAGGTGACCGCGCGGGACGCGGACGGGGCAGCGCCGGTTCGCTGGCGCGGCGGCGTGGTGGTGGCGAACGCGCCCGAATATGCGCTGCGGCTCAACCCGGCACGCGGGGCAGACCCGTCGGACGGGCGGGTGGATGCGGTGTCGCTGCGGTGCCGGTCGGCGCTGGGGGTGATCGGGTGGTTCGTGCGGCTGGCCGTGGCGGGCCCCGGTCCGGCCGCAGGCCTCGGCCGTGCCCGTGCCTGGCACCTGCGATGGGACCGGCCGGTGCACCTGCAGGCCGACGGCGATCCCGTGCCGGGCGGCCCGGCCCCCGAGGCCGAGGTGGACACGCTTCCGGGGGCGCTGGCGCTGGTCGACGTCCGACCGGCCGCCTGAGCCCGGCAGGAACTGCGCGCTCTCTGCAGGAATTGCCGGCCGGGGGCCGATGACAGCGGTGGAGCCACGGATGGCCATCCCCGTCCCGGTCGATCGTTGGTCGTTGGCGCGCGCCGCGGTGCGGCGGCGCGCGGTTCGTGCACGCCTCGTCGCGGTGGCGTTCGCGGTCGCGGTGGCGATCGGCGCGCGCGCCGCGACGGCGCAGTCGCCCGCCGCCGGAGAAGCGACGCCGCTTCCCACCGCGACTGCCGTGTCGCGCGTCGATCCGACGTCCGCGGGCGGCGAGATGGCGCGCCTGGTCGGGGCGCTGGTCGTGGTGGTCGGCATCGTGTTCGTCGCGCGGTGGTGGGTCCGGCGCTCGGGCATGGCGCGCACGCTTTCCGGCGACGGGGCCTTCGAGGTCATCGCGCGCGCGCCCGTCGGCCGCGGGCAGCAGGTACTCGCGGTGCGATTCGGCCCGAAGGTGCTGTGCGTCCACCAGGGGCGCGACGGCATGCGCACGCTGTCCGAGCTCACCGACCCGGCAGACGTCGCGGCGATGCTCACGCGCACGCGCGGGGCGTCGGCGGCCGCGTCCCCGCCTGCCGAGCGCGTCGTCGACCTCCGCTCCGGCCGGGGGACGCAGGCATGACGCAGGACGCGGCGGGCATCGACCCGGTCTCGATCGTCGCGGGCGCGGCCGAGGCGCTGCCGGCGGGCGCGGGCTTCCGCGGCGCGGTGGACATGGTGGTGCTGCTCGCGGTGCTGTCGCTTGCGCCGGCGGTGCTCGTCCTCTGCACGTGCTTCACGCGCATGGTGGTGGTGCTCGGGCTCCTGCGCCAGGCGGTCGGGGCGCAGGCGATGCCGCCGAACCAGGTGGTGGTGGGGCTGTCCCTCCTCCTGACCTTCGCCGTGATGGCCCCGACCTTCGACCGCGCCTGGAACGCCGGCGTGCGCCCGTACATGGACGGCACGGTCGAGAGTTCCGCCGAGGCATGGGAGGCCGCGCGCCAGCCGCTCAGGGAGTTCATGTTCGCGCAGATCGAGGCCACCGGGAACTGGCAGGGCGTCTACATGCTGCTCGCGCACCGCGGCGTCGACGTCTCGGACCCGTCGAAGCTCACGCGTGCCGACGTCGACATGGCGACGCTGGTGCCGGCATTCGTCCTGAGCGAGCTGAAGGTCGCGTTCCTGATCGGCTTTCGCGTGCTGCTGCCGTTCCTGGTGGTGGACCTGGTGGTGGCGAGCATCCTGGTGAGCCTGGGCATGTTCATGGTGCCGCCGACCCTGGTGTCGATGCCGCTCAAGCTCCTCCTCTTCGTGCTGGCGGACGGATGGACGCTGGTGGTCGGGTCGCTCCTCGGCGGACTGGCGGTGGCGGGATGACGGGCGACGCGCCGGTCGACCTGCTGCAGTCGGCGCTCCTGACGGCGCTCGTGGTCGCGCTGCCGGTGCTGGTGGTGGCGGTGGCCGTCGGGCTGGTGGCCGCGGTGCTGCAGGCGGCCACGCAGGTGCAGGACCATGCGGTCAGCGCGGTTCCTCGGCTCGTGGCGTGCGCACTGGCGCTCCTGGCGCTTGCCGGCTGGATGGTGTCGAAGCTGGTCGGGTTCGCGCAGGCCATGTTCGCGGGGGCGGCATGAGCGGCGAGGCGCTCGTCCCCCTGGGACTCGCGGCCTGCCGGGTGGCGGGCGTGGCCGCGTTCGCGCCCGCGTTTGCGTCGGCGGCGCTCTCGGCGCGGATGCGCGCGGCGATCGCCATCGCGCTGGCGGCGGCGGCGCTGCCGACCGTCGCCGCGTCGGGGCTGCCGCAGGCCTCGGTCGACGAGCCATGGCGGCTGGTGCCGGCGGCCGTGGTCGAGTTCGCGGTCGGCGCGGCGATCGGCACGATCGCGATGCTGCCGGTGGCGGC
>JBEITQ010000118.1:0-6349 GCA_040374835.1 Phycisphaeraceae bacterium
CCCGACGAGCGGGCATGGTTCCGCGCGGTCGCCGAGCGGTACCGCGAGCTCATCCCGGAAGAGCTTCGCCCGGAGCCGGAGGCGCCGCCCAGGCGTCCGTGACGCCCGGCGCGAGGCAGCCCAAAAACAAACGCGCCGCGGACCGTGAGGTCAACGCGACGCGCTTCCGGGGGCTCGTGCGGCACGCCGTGATCGGGCACCGCTGACTTGACTCTAAGGAATCTTCGGTCGAGCGTCAATCGAAGATTCAGGCTTTCGGGTCCCCGGCCAGCGGATTGCGGAAATGTGCGTCCTGGATCGGCGCCACGATGTCGAGGATGCGCTGCAGGATCACGGCGGGAGACCCCACGGCGTCGACCTCATGGACGACAGATTTCGGGTAATGACCCAGCACGGGCGCGGTTTCTCGCTGGTAGACCTCGAATCGGCGTCGAATCACCTTCTCGTCGGCGTCGTCGAGGCGATTTTCCTTCAGGGCCCGGCGGCGCATGCGCATGACCATCGCGTCCACGTCGCGGCAGACGAGGTGGATGACGTTGAGGACCTCGAGGTACGGGTCGAGGGCCCTCGCCTGAGCCAGGCTGCGCGGGATGCCGTCGAGCACCAGGAGGTCCTGGGCGGGCTTGTAGATGCTGAGCACCGTCTGCGCGTGGATGTTCTGCTTCCACATGCCGATGGTGACCTCGTCCGGCACCAGCTCGCCGCGGGAACTGTGCTCGAGGAACTTCTTCCCGAGGTCGCTCGTCATGTCCATGGCGCGGAACACGTCGCCGCAGGCGAGGTGGAAGAACCCCGGGACATGGCCGAGGATCTTGCCCTGGGTTCCCTTGCCGACGCCGGGGGCGCCGAAGAGCAGGATGGTCTTGTATCGCTGGGTCACGCGCGGAAGCCTACCGCGCCCGGCATCGGGGTACCTTCCCCGCGATGGCGACCGCAGAGCGTCGTTGGGTCGGTCCGGGAGTCGACGTGGGCGGCAGCCTGTTCCAGCGGGTGCTGGCGGCGCGGCCGGGGCTCGGCGACCCGGGCACGCCCCGCGACCGTGACCTGCTGCAGCGGCCCGGATCGCTCTCGCTCCTCCACGGTTCCTCGACGATGCCGGGCGCCACGGACGTGGCGGTGCGCCTGGAGGCGGCGGTGCGCGCAGGCCGCCCGGTCGCCATCTACGGCGACTACGACGCCGACGGCATGACGGCGACGGCGGTACTGTGGCGGACGCTCAAGGCGGCCGCGCCCGACGCCGACGTGCGCACGTACGTGCCCGACCGCCTCGAGGAGGGCTACGGCCTCAACGAAGGGGCGCTCGAGTCGCTCGCGCAGGGCGGCGTGCGCACGGTGGTCACCGTCGACTGCGGCGCCTCGGCGCTCGGGCCGTCCCGGCGTGCGCGTGCGCTTGGCCTCGAGCTCCTCGTCACCGACCACCACGATGCCGATGCGTCGAGCGTCGCGGAGGCCGATGCGATCGCGCACCCGGCGCTGCCGGGCCGAGCGCCTGCGCCGTTCAGGCAGGTGTGCGGCGCGGCGGTGGCGCTCAAGGTGGCCAACGAGTTCGCGCGCGCCTGGTGCGGCGGCGACAACGTCGCGCAGGTGCTGCGCACGGCGATCGCCGGGTGCCTGCCGCTCGTGGCGATCGGCACCGTGGCGGACGTCGTGCCGCTCGTCGACGAGAACCGCGTGCTGGTCGCCAAGGGCCTCGACCTCATGCAGTCGACGACCTCGGTGGGCCTGCGCGCGCTCCTCGACGAGGCGCGCGTCGGCGGCCGGCGGCGGGTCGACGCCTCCGACGTGGGATTCCGGCTCGGGCCGCGCCTCAACGCCGTCGGGCGCCTGGGCCATGCGCGCGAGGCCGTCGAGCTGCTGGTCACGTCCGACCATGCGCGTGCGGCGGCGATCGTCGCGCACCTCGGGGAGCTCAACGAGCGCCGCAAGCGGATGGACGCCGAGGCGTTCGCCGAGGCGTGCGCCCGGATCGAGGCAGATCCGGAGCTGCTCGGCGCCGGGGCGATCGTGATGGCGGATGCGCGCTGGCACGAGGGCGTGGTCGGCATCGTGGCGGCGAAGGTGGCCGAGCGCTACGGGCGCCCGGCGATCCTGCTCTCGCTGCGCGATGACGGCACCGCCAAGGGAAGCGGCCGCAGCGTCGAGGGGATCGACCTGCTCGCCACCGTGCGCGGGGCGGCCGGCGAGCTCATGCAGCGCGGCGGCGGCCACGCCTACGCCATGGGCCTGACGCTGCGAGCGGAGGACGTTGCGGCGTTCGCCGGACGCGTCTCGGCCGCGTGCCGCGCCGCCGGGACCGGCGCGGGGGCAGGGCCGGTGCACCGCTACGACGCGGAGGCGACGAGCGAGGAGTTCACGCGGGGCGCGGTCGAGGACCTCGACATGCTTCGCCCCTACGGGCGCGGCAACCCGGCGCCCACCTTCCTGCTGCGCGGGGCGCGGCCGCTCGCGCCGCCGACGCGGTTCGGGCGCGACCGCGAGCACCTCGAGTTCTTCCTCGCCGGCGGCGCGCGCGCGATCGTGTGGCGCGCCGGCGACGCGGATGCGGCGCGCATCCGCCACGGCGTGCCGGTCGACCTCCTGGTGCAGCCGTCGATGGACACCTACGGCGGCGTGCCGCGCGTGCAGGTGGTCGTCGAGGCGATGCGCGCGCCGGAACCCGCCGGCGTCAGATGAGCGCTTCGCCGCCGCGCGGGATCGGCTTCGCCGGCGGCGAGCGGCGCAGGTCCTCGGGACCGGACGCCGTCAGCGGCGAGATCTCCACCATGCAATCGGGCTGGCCGTTGGCGTGCACGGGCACATCGATGCCGGCCTCTCGGAGCCAGCGCACCGCGCGCTCCACCTGGATCGCCTTGCTGGTGGCGGGGCTGTCCTCCCCGGACGCGTTCTTGATGGGCGCGAACTCCTCGACGCGGTCGGTGCGCAGGACGATCGGCCCCTGCGCCTCGAGCAGCGCGTCGAAGACGAAGCACTCGAGCTTGACCGCGTTGGCTTCCTTCGGGTCGACGGCGGCGCCGGTGGCGGGATCGACGAAGGGCACCTTCTTGATCGCGCGGTGCCAGGGAAGCACCGAGCCGAGCGGGTGGTCGGTCAGCCGGCGGATGAACTCGACGCCGATCGCGTGGATGGCGATCGATCCCTCGCCGTAGGTGATCTGGCCGTCCGGGTCGCGCGCCTCTGCGATCTCGCGCGGGGCATCGCTGTACTCGAGCACGGTGAGGCGGGGTGCCTTGACGAAGACGCCCACCTTCTCGGTGACGTCGCGCTTGAGCACGCTCTTGGAGCTCATCTCCGCGCTCGAGTCGGGCGCGGCCACGTGCAGCCCCAGGAACATCGGGTCGATGACGTGGACGTTCGGGTTGTCGACCTGGAAGTAGCAGAGGTGCTCGATGCCCGAGGCCTGCATGTGCTCGAGCGCCCCCGCGGTCCGCAGCGCCTTGAGCGCGCCGCCGTGCCCGTCGGGGTTGAGCGCCGGCTGCCACGCGTGCTCGAGGAGCACCTTGCCGTCGAGCGACACGCTGGGCACCATGCCCTGCGCGAACAGCATGGTGTCGCCGCGCGGGCGGCCGAACCAGCGGTTGTCCTCGAAGAAGCGCTCGGTGTCGTGGTGGTTCGCCTCGCTGGTCATCACGAACCACGGGATGCGCACGTTCCACCGGCGCTCCGCGGCCATGATCTGCTCGGCGAAGACCCTGAAGAGCGGCTTGCCCGCCACCGGCGTCGCGGGGTAGGTGCCCTTCGGGCCGCGCCAGCCCAGGCGCGTGCCCTGGCCGCCCGCCACCAGGAACGCCGCCACCTTGCCGCGGCGCACCAGGTCCTCGCCGATGGCACGGTAGCGCGCGGCCTCGGGGTGCGTGCGCAGGTAGGGGCGCACCGGGCGGATGTCGGCGGCGGCGGGCTTGGCGAGCGTCGCGGCCTGCGCCAGCATCGCCGGCAGGTGCTCGAGCGGGAGTCCCGCGATCGATTCCAGCAGCGACTCGCGCCGGGCCTCGTCGAGCGTCTCCCAGAAGGCGAGGAGGTGCGACTGGCCGGTGCGCTCCAGGCGCTGCCTGGTCTCGGAGAGGGTGGGGGTCGGCGTCATCGGCGGTGGTCCGGCGTCCTCAGCGCGTCGGCGAGGCCGGCTCGCTCCAGCCTTCCGGCCGGTGGCGCACGATCAGGCCGCTCTCGAGGTAGATGACCTGCTCGCAGACGTTGGTGCAGTGGTCGGCGATCCGCTCCACCGACCGCGTGACCGCGGTCAGGCCGAACGCGAACTGGACGGGCAGGTGGCCCCCGGCGACCTGCTCCTGGGCGCTCATGCCGATCTCACGCTTGAAGCGGTCGACCGTGTCGTCGAAGAGCAGCACCTGGCGGGCCAGGTTGGCGTCGTGCCGGCGGAAGGCGCGGTTGGTGTCGCGCAGCATGCCCAGCACGCTGTTGGCCATCACGCGGAAGGTGTCCGGGACGCGGATGCGGCGGCTGCGCTCCTCGAGCACGCGCTCGGCGATGGCCACGCCGCAGTCGGCGATGCGCTCGTACTCGTTGTTGCACTTCACCACCGTGAGCACCGAGCGGATCGCGTGCTCGTCGGTCTGGCCCATCCCCAGGAGCGGCACGGCGCGCTTCTCGATCTCGACGTCGACGCGGTCGACCTCCGAGTCGAGGAGCTCGATGCGTCCGGCCTTCTGCAGGTCGAGGTCGAAGTAGCTCTCCACCGACTGCGTGCAGAGGTCGAGCACGCGGTCGCCCTGGGCCGCGAGGTCCTGCTCGAGCGCGGCGAGGAGGGCTTGGAAGTCCGCCATGGGAGGTCGATCGTACCGCCGTGCGGCGCGGGGATGCGCCGCTCCTATACTCGCGCGATGCCGCAGCTCTGCGTGAACGTCGACCACGTGGCCACGGTGCGCCAGGCGCGCCGCACGTTCGAGCCCGACCCGCTGGAGGCCGCGCACGAGGCGATCGCCGCAGGCGCGCACGGCATCACCGTGCACCTGCGCGAGGACCGCCGGCACGTGCAGGATGCCGACGTGCTGCGGATCGCGGAAGCCTTCCCGGGCCGCCTGAACTTCGAGATGGCCGCGACCGACGAGATGGTGGCGATGGCCCGGCGCGTGCGCCCGGCCATGGCGATGCTGGTGCCCGAGGGCCGGCACGAGGTCACCACCGAGGGTGGGCTGGACGTCGTCCGCCACCGGGGCCGCGTGCGCGAGGTGATCGCCGCGCTCGCCGAGGGAGGCGTGCGCTCGAGCATCTTCATCGACGCCGACCCTGCCCAGGCCGAGGCCGCGCTCGCCTGCGGCGCCTCGGTGTGCGAGGTGCACACCGGGCCGTGGGCGCACGCGGCGCATGCGTCGGGTGTGGCGTCGCCGCCCGCGCGGCGCGAGCTCGACCTCGTGCGCGGGGCGGGCGAGCGCATCCGCGCGCTCGGCCTGCAGTTCAACGCCGGGCACGGCCTCTCGACGGCGAACGTCGGGGCCATCGCGGCCCTGCCGGGGCTCGGCGAGCTCCACATCGGGCACTCGATCGTGAGCCGCGCGGTCATCGTCGGCATGCGCACGGCGGTCGCCGAGATCCGCGCGGCGATCGATGCCGCGGCGGCCTCCGGCAGCGCCGTACACTCGGCCCGATGAGCATCGCGACCCGCCTGCACGGCTGCTTCACGGCGATCGTCACCCCGTTCACGCCCGACGGGCGCGCGGTCGACCTCGCGCGCCTCGAGGAGAACGTGCGGCTGCAGGCGGCCGGCGGCGTGCAGGGCATCGTCCCCTGCGGCACGACCGGCGAGAGCCCCACGCTCTCCGAGGAGGAGCATGCGCTCGTCGTCGAGGCGGCGGTGCGGGTCGGGCGCCCGCTCGGGCTCGCGGTCGTCGCCGGCGCCGGCTCGAACTCGACGGCGCATGCGGTGCACCTGCAGAAGCTCGCGCGCCAGCTCGGCGCCGACTGCGGCCTGCAGGTCACCCCGTACTACAACAAGCCCTCGCAGGAGGGCATCTACCGCCACTTCATGGCCGTCGCCGATGCGTGCGACCTGCCGGTGATGCTCTACAACATCCCGGGCCGCGCGGGCGTGGCGATCGCGCCCGAGACGGTCGAGCGGCTTTCCGCGCACCCGAACGTGGTGGCCATCAAGGAGGCGACCGGCTCCATGGACTCGGCCAGCGAGATCCGCCGGCGCTGCGGGATCGCCGTCCTCTCGGGCGACGACAGCCTCACGCCGAGTTTCGCGGCGGTGGGCGCGGTGGGCGTGGTGAGCGTGGTGTCGAACCTGGTGCCGGCGCGGGTGGCCGAGCTCTGCCGGCTGCTTGCCGCCAACGACTTCCATGCGGCGCTCGGCGTGCACATGGGCCTGCTGCCGCTCTCGCGCGGGCTCCTCTCC
>JBEITQ010000195.1:0-3969 GCA_040374835.1 Phycisphaeraceae bacterium
GTGCCGAGCACGACCACCCGCAGCGCACGTTCGCGCACCAGGTCCGCGAGCGCGCGCAGGCGCGGCGGGGACAGCACGCCCGCCTCGGCGACGGCGGTGCGCACGTCACGGTCCAGCATGGGCCGGTCGGCGGGCATCGCGTCAGCCCTCCATCGAGGTGGTGACGCCCTGGCCGAACCCCTTCGGGTCGTGCTCATGGAAGAGCTGCGTGATCTCGAGCGCCAGGCGCTTCGCCAGCAGGTCCTCGAGGCGGCGCCGCGAGGCGGAGGTGCGGTAGGCGTCGTTGCCGAGCGCGTTCATGTCCGCCACCACCGGGTAGCCGGCGGGGTCCGCGCCATCGGGGGGGAAGAGCCGCCGCTCGTCCTTGACGTCGATCACCTTGACGCGCGCCATCGCGGTCGGCTTGGGCGTGGCGCCGTCCGGGGACAGCACGAACGCCTCCATCTCGACGTAGACGACGACGTCCGCGTTCACCGCGCGGCCGAGGTCCTCGATCGCGATGCGCTTCGTGGCCGACTCGTTGCGGCGCACGTAGGCGATGAGCTCGCGGCCGCTCACCACCTCGTCGACGAGCTCGAGCGACTTGAGCGACTGGCCGATGTCGTCGGCGAGCACCGCACGCAGCTGCAGGCGGCTCATCGCGCTGCGGCGGTCGTCCACGAAGACGACGGTCTTGCGGTCCTTCGGCAGCGTGAACTCGGCGGGCGTCTTCGGCGGCCCCTGCGCGACGTAGAGCGCGGGCGTGATGATGTTGCAGCCCGCGGGCGCGAGGAGCGCCGCGGCCAGGAGCGCAGGGAGGACCTGGCGGAGGTGCATCGTCATCCCTTGAGCCGCTTGTTGGGGTACTTGTCGACGAGGTGGTCGTAGAAGAGCTTGTTCACCGTCTGGGTGAACTTCGCCACCAGTCCCGTCTGGATCGCGTCCTCCTGCGCGCTCTCGCGGCTGAGGTCGGCGACGTCGGGGAACTTGACCGCCACGCTGTACTCCTCGACGAACGCGTCGGGGTCGAGCGAGTCGCGCTCGATGATGCCGATGCTCGCGCCGGCCATGCCGTCCCAGATCCAGCGGTTGCCGGGCGGATGGAGGCGGAACTCGAAGATGTCGACGAGCACCACGCGGTCGACGCCGAGCTCCTCGGCCACCTGCCCGAGCGGCAGCGTGGTCCAGCTCGGGGTGCGGTACGCCCATGCGAGCGACTCGCGCCAGTCGAGGACCTGCGCGCCGCTGACGTGCTTGCGGATGCCCGCGGCGACGTTGCCGGCGACGTTCGGCACGACCGTCGGGTACTCGTACAGCACCCCGCGCTCGGCGTTCACCAGCACCGCCACGGTCTTGTTCTCCAGGCCGCGGTACTTCGCGAGCACCTCGACCTTCTTCTCGACCTCGATCGCCTCGCCCACCTTGGAGGCGACGCCGAAGATGCCGCAGCCGCCGAGGAAGGCGAGGAGCGCGCAGGCGGCGAGCACGTGGATGGCGGTTCGGGCGTTCATGGGGTCACGGCAGGTCGCAGCGTCCGAAGGGCATGGCGCCGCGCATCGCGGCCACCTTGTAGCCCCAGGCCAGGAGGGCGAGCGCCGCGCCCGCCACCAGCACGCGGGGCGTGACCCGCGCGCCCAGCACGTGGCCGATCCGGGAGCCGGTCGCGGCCACGAAGAGGCAGGTGACGGCGGACGCCGCGGTCGCGACGGCCAGCACGCACCCCATGGGCTGTACGCGGAAGGAGGCCCAGAGGCTGCCGCGGACCGCCAGGGAGAACGAGGTCGTCATGCCGCAGGTGGGGCACGGGATGCCGAAGCCCGCGATCCAGCCGCAGGGCGAGAGGCCCAGGGCCTCGTGCGTGCCGACGCCGCGGGCGTCCGGCCGCAGCCACGCGGCCGTCGCGAGGATGCCGAGGAAGGCGGCCGCCAGGAGCGCGCAGACGGCGCGCTCCCCGCGCGTGGCGCGCAGGGCCGACGGGCGCGTCGGCGGGGCCGTGGCGATGGAGGCAGCCAACGTCATGGTGCAGGCCCAAAAGCGTACCTTCCGCCGACGATGACGGCCGACACGCTCCCTGCGGCGCCGGACTGGTGGCTCGACGCGCACCTCGACCTGGCCTACCTCGACCTGCACGGGCCGCCGGTCGACGCCGAGGCGCCGGACGGAGCCGCGCGCGGCGTGAGCCTGCCCGCGCTCCGACGCGGTCGCGTGCGCCTGGCGCTCGCCACCATTTTCACCGAGCACGGCGCGGCCGCGGACCCGTGGGGCTACCGCGATTCCGACGACCTCGAGGGTGCGCACGCCGCCGGCGTGCGCCAGCTCGAGGCCTACGGGCGGCTCGAGCGCGCGGGACGCGTGCGCATCGTGCGCACCGCCGCGGACCTCGAGGCATGTGCCGCCGCACCGACGGACGCGCCGCTCGGCATCGTGATCCTCATGGAGTGCGCCGACCCGATCCGCACGCCGGACGAGGCGGCGTGGTGGCATGCGCGCGGCGTGCGCGTGGTGGGCATGTCGTGGGCCCGCGGGTCGCGCTGGGCGGGCGGCAACGCACGCCCCGGGCCGCTCACCGCCGAGGGCCGCCGGCTGGTCGAGGCGCTGGACGCCCTCGGCGTCCTGCATGACGCGAGCCACCTGTCCGATGCCGCCTTCGACGGGCTGTGCGAGGCGACCGACCGGACCGTCGTCCTCACCCATTCGAACGCGCGCGCGCTGCTCTCGCCCTCCGAGCGGCACGCCACCGACGCGCAGCTGCGCGAGGTGGCGCGGCGCGGCGGCGTGGCGGGCCTGAATCTCTACGGGAAGTTCCTGGCGAGCGGCCGCGCGGCCACGCTCGACGACGCGGTCCGGCACGTGATGCACGTCGCCGAGGTCGCGGGCCGCGCGCACGTCGGGCTCGGGAGCGACTTCGACGGCGGGTTCCTTCCCGCCGACTGCCCCCCCGGGTGCGGCCGGCCCGAGGAGCTGGACGCGCTCGCCCGCGCGCTCGCGGGCCGCGGGACGACCGCGGGCGACCTTGCCGCGTTCGCGCACGGCAACTGGATGCGGGTACTGGCGGCGGCGCTGGGGCGCGGGCGCGCGGTGGCGCGCTAGCCGCCGCAGCTCGCCGCGTCGTTGAGGGGCAGCACGACCTGCACGGGGCCCGACGGGGTCTCGGCGCGCACCACGACGTCGAGCAGCACGCCGGTGCCGTGGAGCGCCACCGCCTGGCGCGCGTCGTCGAGCACGATGCGCTCTCGGATCTCGAAGCCGCCGCGCAGGTCCGCGAAGGCGAGGCCCAGGAGCTCGCGGTGCGCCGTCGCCCAGGCGTGCGCGGCGCGCACGCGCGCGAGCTGGTCCGCCCGGCCGACCACGTGCAGGCGCCGTTCGTCGTCGAGGGCCAGCTCGATCTCCGGCACCGCGGGGCACTCGAGGCCGAGCGGCCGAAGCCCGCGCAGGAGCGGCACGAGCCGCGCGGGCAGCGCGACGTTCGCAGCCGCCGCGACGGCGGGAATCGCGGGCGGAACGGAGGCTGCCGCCATTGAAGATCAGAGGCCCGGAGCCGAGCGCGTTCTCGTGGTTCACCTCCAGCAGGGTGCCCGAGTTGAGCGTGAGTCCCCCGGAGAAGGAGTTGGGGGTGTTCAGAAGCAGGATGCCGGTGTTTCCGCGGTCCGGAGCGATGCCTTGGGCCTGCGGGCCTGCGGTGTACACACCGGCCTGGACGGAGGCGGTGCCGGTCAGGACCGGGCTGTTGATCCAAAACTGGCCGCCGCCGCCGCCAATCCGGTAGGTGTTGTTGGCACCGACTCCGAGGGTGGGAGCGGTGTAGGAAGCTCCTTGGTTGAAGGCGCCTGCGCCAAGGAACAGTCTGCCGTTCGGCGAAGCGGTGGCCAGATTCAGCGGGGTGCTGTAGCCGACCACGTCGATGGCGATCACACCGTCGGCTGTGGAAAGCGAACTGTTCCAGGTGACGCTGGGAAGCGCGCCGACGTACTGCATGTTCAGGACGCCCAC
>JBEITQ010000205.1:0-3719 GCA_040374835.1 Phycisphaeraceae bacterium
ACGCGCACGATGTTGTTGAGCGGCTGCTGCTCGGTGAGGCTGCAGCCGGCGGTCTGCACGTGCGTGCGCATCAGCATGCTGCGCTCGTGCTTGGCGCCGAAGCGGTCGCGCATGGCGTGCGCCCAGATGCGGCGCGCCGCGCGCAGCTTGCAGATCTCCTCGAAGAACTCGTTGTGGCTGTTGAAGAAGAAGCTGAGCCGCGGCGCGAACGAGTCGACCGGCATCCCGCGCCGGATGCACGCCTCGGCGTACTCCATGCCGTCGCGCAGGGTGAACGCGAGCTCCTGCGTGGCGGTCGAGCCGGCCTCGCGGATGTGGTAGCCCGAGATGCTCACCGAGTTCCACTTCGGCAGCTCCTGCGCGGCGAACTCGATGGTGTCGACCACCAGCTTCACGCTCGCCTCGGGCGGGTAGATGAACTCGTTCTGCGCGTGGAACTCCTTGAGGATGTCGTTCTGCAGCGTGCCGCCGAGCGACGTCCACGGGATGCCGCGCTCCTTCGCCATCGCCAGGTACATGGCCCAGATCACCGCGGCCGGGCCGTTGATCGTCTGGCTGACGGTGACGTCGCCCACGGGGATGTCCGCGTACAGGCGGTGCATGTCCTCGATGGTGCTGATCGCCACGCCGCAGCGGCCGACCTCGCCGGCCGACAGCGGGTCGTCGGAGTCGCGCCCCATCAGCGTGGGCAGGTCGAACGCGGTCGAGAGGCCGGTGTTCGCCTTGGTGCCCTTGGCGTTCTCGAGGAGGTACTTGAACCGGCGGTTCGTGTCGTCCGCCGAGCCGAAGCCCGCGAACTGCCGCATGGTCCACAGGCGGCTGCGGTACATCGTCGAGTGCACGCCGCGCGTGAACGGGAACTTGCCGGGCTCGCCGATGCGCGCGTGCGGGCGCGACGGGTCGGCGGCGTCCTGGGTCTCGACGGTGGCGGGGCCGTAGCGCTCGTCGACGACGTAGCCCGAGATCGTCACCGTCTCCGGGTCGACCGGGGCGGCGGGGGCAGGCGAGGTCGCGGGGCGCGTGGAGGCGGTGGACTTGGCGGCCATGCGGCGATTGTAGGGACGGGCGGTGGCAGGCCGGACTTTCCCCAAGGAAAGCGGCCCGTCCCTAGACTCCCCGCCCATGCCCCGAACCGCCGCACGGATCGCCGTCGCCTGCACGCTCGCCGCCTCCCTCGTCGCCTGCGCCCAGCGCCGGCCGGTGCAGCAGGAGCAGGAACTGCTCCGGGAGCGGGCAGAGCTCCGAGAGAAGCTGTCGAAGGAGGGACTCGACATCATGACCGGGCTGATGGAGCGCATGCGCGAGCGCCGCGCGAAGGACCCCAACGCCACGCTGGACGTGCTGGCGATCTCGGGCGGCGGCGACTGGGGCGCGTTCGGCACCGGGTTCCTCCGCGGCTGGGGCGAGGTGAAGGACCCCGCGATGAAGCGCCCGCAGTTCGACGTGGTGAGCGGCGTGAGCACGGGCGCCCTCATCGCGCCCTTCGCGTTCCTCGGCACCGAGGGGGACCTCAAGACCGTCGACGACCTGTACCGAAACCCGAAGTCCGACTGGGTGAAGACGCGCGGCATCCTGTTCTTCCTCCCGGACAACGCGAGCTTCGCCGAGGTGCCCGGACTCGAGCGCGAGATCGACGAGGTGATCTCCGACGACTTCATCCGCCGCGTGGCCACGCAGAGTGCCGAGGGCCGAGTGCTCCTCATCAACACGACCAATCTCGACGACGGCAGCCCGCAGCCGTTCCGCTGGGGCAGGGAGGCGCAGGCGGCCGTCGCGGCGCACGACCCGACCAAGCTGCGCAACATCCTGCTCGCCTCGAGCGGCATCCCGGGGGCGTTCCCCCCACGCGAGATCGACGGGGCGATCTACGTCGACGGCGCCGTCACGAGCAACATCATCTACGGCGGCAATGCCAAGCGCGGGATGACGTTCGGCGCCATCTGGAAGCGCATGTACCCGGACGAGCCGGTCCCGACCATCCGCTACTGGGTGATCCTCAACAACTACGCGCAGGCCCAGCCGCGGACGGTGCAGCCGGCGTGGCCGTCGGTGATCGAGCGGAGCCTGGAGATCGCGGTGCGCGCGTCGACCAACATCGCGCTTCGGCACCTCTACGCCATGACCGAGGCGGCCGAGCTGCGCGGCGAGGGACACATCGAGGTGCGCTGGGTGGCGATCCCGAACTCCTGGAAGGCGCCCGAGGAGGGCATCTTCAAGAGCGGCACGATGCGAAGCCTGTCGGACCTCGGGATGCAGGTCGGTCGCGATCCTGCGTCCTGGCAGAGCGAATCCCCCTGAGCGCGGCCGGCGAACCGGGCCGACCCCCGCGGCCCATGCCTGCCACCCAAGCCAGCCCCCGCCCCGCCCCGCGCGCCGCGCTTGCCGCCGCGTTCGCGGCCCTCTACGTCTTCTGGGGCTCGACCTACCTCGGCAGCAAGTTCGCGATGGAGAGCCTGCCGCCCTACCTCCTCGGCGGCGTCCGATTCATCATCGCCGGGATCGCGATGGCTGGCCTCCTGCTGGCCACGCGCACGCTGCGGCCCTCGGACTTCGCGAACGCGCGCTGGTGGCGCAACTGCGGCGCGGCGGGGCTCCTGTTCTTCGCCGTCGCCAACGGGCTCGTCTCGGTGAGCGTGCAGCGGATCCCGTCGGGACTTGCCGCATTGGTGGTGGCGCTGACGAGCGTCTGGATCGTGGCCTTCGACCGGATGATCACGCGCGCGGGCAGGCCGAGCCCCGCGATCACCGCGGGCCTCGCCTGCGGCGTGGTGGGCGTGGCCATCCTGGGCGGGCCCAGTTGGAACGGCCCCGCGGGCGAGCTGGACCCCGTGGGCCTGCTGCTCGTCACGCTCAGCACCGTCGCCTGGGCACTCGGCACCATGGTCGCCAAGCACACCGACCGGCCGCCGTCGCTCTGGGCGGCGAGCGTGATGCAGATGCTGGTCGGCGGGGTCGGCATGCTCGTCCTCAGCCTCGCCTTCGAGCGCACGCGCTGGCCGGCATGGGACGCCGTGACGCCGGGCTCGATGTGGGCGGTCGCGTACCTCGTGACCTTCGGCTCGCTGATCGGCTTCAGCGCGTACATGTGGCTGCTGCAGCACGCGAGCGCCGCCGCGGTGGCCACCTACGCGTACGTGAACCCGCTGGTGGCGCTCGGCCTGGGGGCGGCGCTCGCCGGCGAGCGGGTGCCGCCGCGCACGGTCCCCGCGGCCGCGCTCATCCTCGGGTCGGTGGCGCTGATCCAGTTCGTGCGGCCGCCCCCGCGCGACGAGCCGCCGGTCGAGGAGGAGTGACGCTCACGCCGTGAAGGCGCGCACGGGCGCGCCGACCGCCTCGGTCACCACGGCGAAGGTGCGCCCGAGGTGGCTGCGCACCTCGACGGGCTGCGTGCCGCCTGCGCCGGGGGCGTGCACGGCCTCGACGCGAAGCGACCTCCCGAGGAGGTCCGCGGGCGCGCGCTCGGCCTTCACGACGGCCTCCTTCGCGCACCACATCCGCAGCGGCCACGCATCGTCGCACCATGCCAGGCGGTCCTCGCCGCTGCGGGCGGCGAGCTGGCGCAGCGCCGACGCGCCGCGCGCGTCCGCGGGCTCGCAGTCGATCCCCGCGTGCGGCACGCCGGGCATCGCGATCGCGCCGCCGCCCAGGCCGGCCGCGTGCGCCAGCGCGATGGCGGGCGCGGACGGATGGTCAAAGCGGGGCGCGCCGGAGGCGTCGTG
>JBEITQ010000013.1:0-18235 GCA_040374835.1 Phycisphaeraceae bacterium
ACCTCGCCGTCGTCGGACCCCGCGATGCCGAGGGCCGCAAGGTGAGCGTCCGGGCCTTCGGCATCGAGGCGAACCTCGGCGAGATCGGCTTCGATGCCTTCGTCGACGGGCTGGCGCGCGAGCACCGCTCGCGCGGCGCGGAGACGATTCGTGGCACGATGGGTCGCTGAACGGTCGCCCGCCGCCCCGTCGGTCGACCTCCCGAGGGCCGACCGCACCTACGACGCCATGGGGATCGACGCCCGGTGGTCGGACGACGGGAGCCGCATCCTCGTCGCGCGGACGGTCGATCCACGCGCGTGGCCGCTCCTCGACGCGGCGCGGCCGGACATCGGCGCGCTGTGCTTCCTCGCCGGCCTCCTCGTGCTCGCCGTCGGCGCGTCTCGCATTCTCCGCACGCCCCGGACCCCCGGGCGCAGCTACTGCCGGCGCTGCAACCATGACCTGAACGCGGCGGCCGGGGTTCGGCCCGATCCGCCGAGGTGCCCGGAATGCGGCCAGGCGCTCGACGGACGCGGCATCGCGCCGGGCGTGTCGCGCGGACGCCGCCTGGCACGGGTCATCGTGCCCGCTCTGGTCGCGGTCGCCTGCGGCGCCGCGCTCTTCGTGACGTCGATCGAGCGCCGGCCCGCACCCTTCGGCGGCCCGCGGCCGGCCTGGCCCGTGGCCGCGGCGTCGGCGCTCGGGAACTGGCCATGGTGGCGCCGATCCACGATCGATCGACCGGAGCGGTTCGCGCTCCGGATCGATGTCATCCGAGTCGACGCCGACGGACTCCGGCTGGAAGCGCCCGCCCTGGCGACGGGCAATCAGCAGTGGGTCGCGCGCCCGGACGGCGCCATGATCGCATGGGTCGAGCACTCCCTGTCCACCGGATGGGGCCCGCGCTTCGCGTGGTTCGACACCCAGAGCGGACGCGGCGGCATGGCCGCCCTTGGGCCGCCGCACGTCGGCTTCCCGAGCGTCTGCGGCTGGTCGCCCGACGGACGCGAGATCATCGCCGTGCTCCAGCGCACCGGCATGAACTACCGCACGCGCGACGACGGCACCGCCATCATCGCGGTCGATGTCATGGCCGTCGATCCCGAGACGGGCGCCGTCCGAATGGTGGATCGCGGCCGCGGCCGTGCCACCGGCGGCCCGCCCGGGGGCTGGGCGCTCGGGCCCGCGATCGCGGCCGTCGGCACCGACCCACAGGCCCGCACCGTCACGCTCGCCACCGAGCAGGTCGGCCAGGGGAACGGGACATCGCGCGGCGGCGTTTCGCTCCGAGAACTCACCGTCGATGGCCGGGCCGAGCGCATCGTGACGCTCGACGGCACGATCGTCGAGGACGCCTGGGGATTGCGGCGTGCCTGGATCGAACCGGACGGCCGGCTGGGCGTCGAGTTCGCGTCCACCTTCATGAACGTCAATCCCGCCCTACAGGGCGGGCCGCAGCGGGTCATCGACCTGGAGACCGGCGCGGTGACCGAGCCGCCGGAGAAGCCGGGCACGACCGGCAAGATCTCCCCCGACGGATCGCGGCAATTCCGCATCGAGGTCGACTGGTCCACCGAGATCAAGATCTCGCGCATCCGCGTGCTGGTCGACCGGACCGACCGCTGAGCCTGCCGCCGCCCTCAGTTCCGCGCCGGCCCAAGCGGATCCCAGATCAATTTCGACGTGTTCCAGTCGCCCTCGGCCGTCGCGGGATCTCGGCTCCCCTGGGCGTTGGTGGTGGCGTCCTCGTTCCCGTACCACCCCACGTGCCCGTCGGCGTGCAGGATGTGCCCGCCCTTCGCGTGGCGGCTCGCAAACCGCTTCCAGCTGCACGACGCGCGGTCCAGGTTGCGCGTGCGGTGCGGGTCGTCGGGCGGCAGCTCCTCCGGCGTGGCGCGCAGCTCGAGCATGAACACGGTCTTGTCGGCGAACGCGACGTTCGACAGGCGGATGAGCGCGTCGGTCGAGAACTCCGGCATGCCGGCCTGCGCGAGCAGCGTGTTGTTCAGCCGGATGTTCATCGCGTAGCTGAACCAGAACTGCCGTCGGAGCCCGCCCTTGCCCGGGTCGCCGAAGCTCCACGGCTCGCCCGCATCGGGCTGCGCCGCCGGATCGTTCCACACGGATTCCGGGTTGTCCCAGGTGTCGATCGTGCGCTGCTCCGCGAACGCGCGGTCGCACATGTCCTTGAAGGACTCGAGGCCGATCATCGGCGCCAGCGCGTTCGGCCAGAACGCCGGGTTCGGCAGGTTCAGCGGCATGCCGTCGATGTTCTTGGCGCCCTCCCACGGGACGCGCTCCTCGTTGATGTTGGCCCAGCCGACGAGCGCGGTGCCCCACTGCCGCAGGTTGGACTGGCTCTTCGTGGCACGCATGGTGGCGCGCGCCATGCCGAGGGCAGGCACGAGGATGCCCACCAGGATGCCCACGATGGCCACGACCACCATCAGTTCGACGAGCGTGAAGCCGGGACGACGAGCGCGACGCATGGCTGGAGCAGTGTAAATCACGGGCAAATCTCCGCAGGTTTGCGCCGGAACGCCCATCGCGGGTACAGTGCATGACCTGCAGCGGATCGCTGCACCCCTCGCTTGGCGGCGGCCCGAGCCGGGGGGTCCGACCTGACCCTCGCCGCCGGACACCAAGGACCGACCCATTTCCAGCTTTCCTCCTCGCCGCCCACCGTTCGCCTCCCGTCCGCCCATGGGTGGACCACGACCCGGGGGCTTCGGCGGCGACCGACCGCGGCGCGACGGGCCCTCGATGGGGCCGCGCACGAACGACCGCATCCGCATCACGCCGATCCGCCTGATCGACCAGAACGGGGAGATGGTCGGCATCGTCGAGACCGACGAGGCGCGGCAGCGCGCCATGGAAGCGGGGCTCGACCTCGTGGAGATCTCGCCGGACGCGCGCCCGCCCGTCTGCAAGATCATGGACTTCGGCAAGTTCAAGTACGAGGAGTCCAAGAAGAACAAGGCGAGCAAGTCGAAGGCCAGCGAGCTGAAGGAAGTCCGCCTCGGCCGCTCGATGAAGATCGACCCGCATGACGTCGGCATCCGCGTCCAGCAGGCGCGCCGGTTCCTGCTCGAGGGCCACAAGGTGCAGCTGGTCGCGAGCTACAAGGGCCGCGAGATGGCCCACCGCGACATCGGCGAGCGCCTGGTGAACGACGTGATCAACCGCCTGCTCGACCTCGGCAAGCTGGAGGCCGCGCCGCGCCTGAACGGCAAGCGCATCAACGCCATCATCTCGCCCGACAAGAACAAGATCGAGCAGTGGAAGCGCAAGGAGCAGGCCGCCGGCCGCAAGGGCGAGATCGAGGCCGTCACGGTCAAGGACGAGCCCGACGAGGGCGACGACGAGTGAGCGCGCAGGGGGAGCTGATGCTCCGCACCTTCGCCTTCCCGGCGGATGCCAACCCGCAGGGTGACATCTTCGGCGGCTGGCTGCTGGGGCAGATGGACATCGCGGGGGCGAGCCTCGCCCGCCGGCGCGCCCATGGGCGCGTGACCACCGTGGCCGTGGCGCAGATGGCGTTCCGGCTGCCGGTGTTCGTCGGCGACGAGCTGTCCTGCTACTGCCGCATCGCGCGCACGGGACGCACCAGCGTCACCGTCGAGGTGGAAGCCTGGGCGCGCCGCCACGACGACAGCGGCACGGTGATGGTGACCGAGGGCATCTTCACCTACGTGGCGATCGGCGCCGACCGGCGCCCGCGCCCGATCCCGGCCGCCTGAGCGCCCGGGCCCTGCCCACGCAGCAACGCAGATCGGCCCGGGAGCGGAATTCCCGGAATTCCACCCGCATGGCTTGCATACTCATGCAGGTTTCTGTATATTCATCCATCCGTGTCCGCCACCGCCGCCAGCCCCGTCCAGCGCCGCGCCCGGATCGCCGCCCTCATCGCGGCGAACCAGCTGTGGAGCCAGCAGGAGCTGGCGGCCCTGCTGCGCCGGCGGGACGGGATCGACGTGACGCAGGCCACCCTGTCGCGTGACCTCGCCGAGCTCGGCGTCGTCAAGGGCCCGGGCGGCTACATGCTGCCGGGCGCCGTGCCCGCGGCCGCCGCGCCCGCCGGCCGCACCGAGGCCCTCGCCTCCGCCCTGCGCCAGCACCTCGTCTCGGTGGCCCGCGGCGGCACGACCGTCGTGGCGCGCACCCCGAGCGGACACGCCAACTCGCTCGCGGTCGAGATCGACCGCGCCGGCCTGCCCGGGGCGCTCGGCACCATCGCCGGCGACGACACCATCTTCATCGCGGCCTCGGACCAGGAAGCGGCCGCCGCCCTCGCACGCACGCTGCAGCGCCTCTCGCGCGCAGCGTCCTGAGCACCCGCACGGAGGATCCCGCCATGCGCGACCCCATCCGCATCGCAATCGTCGGCGCACCCGGCTACACCGGGGCCGAGCTGGCCTCGATCCTCGCCTCGCACCCCGAAGCCGAGCTGGTCGGGCTGTTCGGCAGCGACCGCCGCGCCGCCTCGGACGCCGCGGCCGAGTCGATGGACGACCTCTTCCCCCGGCTGGCCGGCGTGGTCGACCTGCCGGTGCGCGCCGGGGATGCGGCGTCGATCCTCGCCTGCCGCCCGGACGCCGTGTTCCTCGCCACCCCGCACGAGGCGAGCGAACGCCTGGCGCCCGCGCTCCTGGATGCCGGCATCGTGGTGTTCGACCTCTCCGCGGCGTTCCGGCTGCGCGACGCCGCGCTCTACCCCAGGCACTACGGGTTCGAGCACGGCCATCCGTCCCTGCTCGCCGACGCGGTCTACGGCCTTCCCGAGGTCGCCGGCGACGCGCTGCGCTCGGCGTCGCTCGTGGCCTGCCCCGGCTGCTACCCGACGTCGGTGATCCTGCCGGTGCGGCCGCTCGTGCGCGCCGGCATCATCGACGCGTCGCGGCCCGTCATCGTCGACAGCGCCTCCGGCGTGAGCGGCGCGGGCCGGTCCGCGGCGGTCAAGAGCCTGTTCTGCGAGGTGAGCCTGCAGCCCTACGGCGTGCTGTCGCACCGGCACCAGCCGGAGATGGCCCAGGAGACCGGCGCGCGCATCCTGTTCACCCCGCACCTCGTGGCCCTCGACCGCGGCATCCTCTCCACCATCCACGCCGACCTCGCCCCGGGGCGCACGCTCGCCGACGCGCGCGCGTGCCTCGAGGCCGCCTACGCCGACGCGCCCTTCGTGCGGCTGCTGCCCGCGGGCCGCTGGCCCTCGATCGCCGCGGTCGAGCGCACCAACTGCTGCGACATCGCCCTCGGCACGGACGACGCCGGCACGCACCTGGTGGTCTCGAGCGCCATCGACAACCTGACGAAGGGCGCGGCCGGCCAGGCCGTGCAGGCCTTCAACGTCCGCTTCGGGATCGACGAGGCCACCGGCCTCGGGCTCGCGCGCCGCGTCGCGGCGGGGGTGGCCTCGTGAACGACCCCCTCGTCGTCAAGCTCGGCGGCGCCCTCCTCGACGACGCCGCGAACTTCCCCGGCGTCTTCGACGCGCTGGTGCACATGCACCAGGTGCACCCCTGCGGCCTGGTGATCGTCCACGGCGGCGGCAAGGCGGTCGACCGCCAGCTCGACCGGCTGGGCATCGCGACCGAGCGTCGCGAGGGGATCCGCATCACGCCGCCCGAGGCGGTCGAGCAGGTCGCCGCGGTCCTCGCGGGAACGATGAACACGCAGCTCCTCGGGCTGCTCCTGTCGCGCGGCGCGTCGGCGGTGGGGCTCACGCTCACCGACGGGCACCTTGCGCGTGCGGCGAAGACCACGCGCTTTCCCTTCGACCCGGGCCGCGTCGGCGAGCTCGTGGGCGGCGACGGGATGCTCCTTCGGCACCTCCTCGCGGGCGGCTACCTGCCGGTCCTCTCGTCGATCGCCACGTGCGAGGCGGGCGGGATCCTCAACGTCAATGCCGACGATGCCGCGGCGCAGATCGCCGGCATCGTCGGGGCGAGCGGCCTGCTGCTCCTCACCGACGTTCCCGGCGTGCGCGGGGCGGACGGGAAGGTGGTCGCCGAGCTCGATGCCGATGCCGCCGAGCGGCTCATCGCCGACGGCACCGTCACGGGCGGCATGATCGCCAAG
Organism: Phycisphaeraceae bacterium; assembly: GCA_040374835.1. Classification (GTDB taxonomy): domain Bacteria; phylum Planctomycetota; class Phycisphaerae; order Phycisphaerales; family SM1A02; genus UBA966. The sequence goes on from JBEITQ010000013.1 coordinate 6,061, forward strand.
GTCCGCGGCGCCGTCGCGGCCGCGGAGTCCGGCGGCGTGCCGGTGGTCATCGCCAGCTGGGCGGAACCGAAGGCCCTGGAGGCCCTGGCCTCGGGCGGCGCGGTCGGGACGCGCGTGCTGCCCCGCATGCTCGCACCGGCGCGCCCCGCGCGCGAGGGAGCGGCCGCCTCATGAACGCCTTCGGACCCCTGGGAACCAAGGACCTGCTCTCGGTCGGCGACCTGGCCGCCCACGAGGTGCACCAGCTCCTGGCGACCGCCGCCGAGCTCAAGGCCGACCCCTCGAGCGGGGCGGGCGCCCTCGCCGGCCGGAGCGTCTGCCTGCTCCTCGAGAAGCCCAGCCTGCGCACGCGCACCAGCTTCGAGGTCGGCATCTTCCGCCTCGGCGGGCAGGCGATCGTGCTCGACCACCAGTCGTCGCCGATCGGCGAGCGGGAGACCGTCGCCGACTGCGCGCGCAACCTCGAGCGCTGGTGCCACGCGATCGTCGCGCGCGTGATGCGCCACTCGACCGTGGCGGGACTCGCCGCCGCGGCGCGGGTGCCCGTCGTCAACGCCCTCTGCGACATGCACCACCCCTGCCAGGCGCTCGCGGACTTCCAGACGCTGCTCGAGCGCGGCTTCGACCTGCGCCACGACCGGCTCGCATGGGTGGGCGACGGCAACAACGTCTGCCACTCCCTCATGGAGATGGCCTCGATCCTCGGCTGCGGCATGACCGTCGTCACGCCCGAGGGCCTCGAGCCGGACGCGGGGATCCGCGCGCAGTGCATCGCCCGCGCCATGCGCACGGGCGCACGCATCGACGTCACCAACGATCCCGCGGGCGTCCGCGGGGCGTTTGCGGTCTATGCTGACACGTGGGTCAGCATGGGCCAGGAGGGCGCCGGGGCGGCCGCCAAGAAGGCACGGTTCGCCCGCTACCAGGTCAACCGCGCCCTCATGGACGCGGCCGGGCCGAAGGCGCTCTTCATGCACTGCCTGCCCGCGCACCGCGGCGAGGAAGTCACCGACGAGGTGATGGACTCCCCGGCCTCGGTCGTCTTCGACCAGGCGGAGAACCGCATGCATGCGCAGAACGCGCTGCTCTGCCACCTGCTCCAGCCGGCCGCCGCGCCGGCCGCCCGCTGACCGACGAACCGCCTCCGGACACCCGCCCACCCAACCAAGGAACCACCCATGTCCACCCCCACCACCCCCAAGAAGGTCTGCGTCGCCTACTCCGGCGGCCTCGACACGTCCTGCATCATCCCCTGGCTGCGCGAGACCTACGGCTGCACCGTGGTCGCCTGCGTCGCCGACGTCGGCCAGGGCGAGCGCGAACTCGACGGGATCGGGGAGAAGGCCACCAAGAGCGGCGCGGCCGAGTGCATCGTCGTCGACCTGAAGGAGGCGTTCCTCACGGAGTTCGCCTTCCCGATGGCGATCGCCGGGGCCGTCTACGAGAACCGCTACCTGATGGGCACCTCGATCGCGCGCCCGATCATCGCGCGCGCGCAGGTCGAGGTCGCGCTCGCCACCGGCTGCGACGCGCTCTGCCACGGCTGCACCGGCAAGGGCAACGACCAGGTTCGCTTCGAGAGCACGTACGCCGCGCTGGCCCCGCAGCTGCGGGTCATCAGCCCGTGGCGCATCTGGGACCTGAAGAGCCGCGAGGCCATGCTCGCCTACCTGAAGGCCCGCAGCATCCCCACCACCGCGAGCGCCGAGAAGATCTACAGCCGCGACGCCAACATCTGGCACATCAGCCACGAGGGCGGCGAGCTCGAGGATCCGTGGAACGCGCCGCCCGAGGACGTGTGGATGATCACGGCAAGCCCGAAGGACGCCCCCGACCGCCCGGAGGACGTGGTGGTCGAGTTCCGCAAGGGCTTCCCCGTGGCCGTCAACGGGAAGGCCATGGGACCGGTCGAGCTGATGACCGAGCTCAACGCGATCGGCGCCCGCAACGGCGTCGGCCGCGTGGACATCTGCGAGAACCGGCTCGTGGGCATGAAGAGCCGCGGCGTCTACGAGACCCCGGGCGGCACCATCCTGATGGAGGCGGTGCGCGGCCTGGAGCAGCTGGTGCTCGACCGCGAGACGCTCCACTACCGCGAGCGGATCGCCCTCGACTTCGCCAAGGTGATCTACAACGGCACCTGGTTCTCGCCGATGCGCGAGGCGATGTGGGCGAGCTTCGAGTCGATCGCCCGCGTGATGGACGGCGAGGTCGCCGTGCGCTGCTACAAGGGCCGCGCCGAGGCGGTGCGCCGGCGGTCGCCAAACAGCCTGTTCCACCACGGCTTCGCCACCTTCGGCGAGGACGAGGTCTACGACCACAAGCACAGCGAGGGCTTCATCCGCCTCTTCAGCCTGCCGATGCGCATCCGCGCCCTGCTCGGGCTGAGCGCCGACGCCAAGGCCACGGCGGCCGTGGCCGCGCAGATCGCGCGCGAGCACGGGCTCGGCGACGCGGCTCCGGCCGGCAAGCCCGCCGGCGGCTGCGGGGCCGGCTGTGGCTGCCACGCGAAGAACGCCCCCTCCGCGCAGAAGGCCCACTGACATGTCCACCGCCATCTGGGCGGGAAGGCTCGAAGGCCAGGCCGACGACCTCTTCCGCCGCTTCAACGACAGCCTGCCGTTCGACCGCGAGCTCGTCCGCGAGGACGTCGAGGGCAGCATCGCCTGGAGCAAGGCGCTGGTGCGCGCGGGGGTGATCTCCGCGGCCGAGCAGCGCGAGATCGAGGCGGCGCTCGGCGAGATCCTCGCCGCGTGGCGCGAGGATCCGGCGATCCTCGAGCGCGCCGAGGACGAGGACGTCCACTCCTGGGTCGAGCGGCAGCTCGTCATGCGGGTCGGCGACCTCGGCAAGAAGCTGCACACCGGCCGCAGCCGCAACGACCAGGTCGCCACGGACCTGCGGCTGTGGACCGCCCGCCAGCTGCGGCTGCGGCGCGCCGAGCTGAAGGCGGCGATCGGCGCCCTCGCCGATCTCGCCGAGCGGGAGAAGGCGACGCCCTTCCCCGGCTACACCCACCTGCAGCACGCGCAGCCGATCCTGTTCGCGCACTGGTGCCTGGCGTACGTCGAGATGCTGCGGCGCGACGACGAGCGCCTCGCGGACGCCATGAAGCGCGTGCGCGTCTCGCCGCTTGGGTCCGGCGCCCTCGCCGGCACCGCGTACCCGATCGACCGGGCCGCGCTCGCCAAGGACCTCGGCTTCCGCATGCCGAGCGCCAACTCGCTGGACGCGGTGAGCGACCGCGACTTCGTGGTCGAGACGCTGTCGGCGTGCGCCCTGTGCGCCCTGCACCTCTCGCGCCTGGCCGAGGACCTCATCTTCTACTCCACCAGCGAGGCCGCGCTCGTCGAGCTGCCGGACGCCTTCACCAGCGGCTCGAGCCTGATGCCGCAGAAGAAGAACCCGGATGCGTGCGAGCTGATCCGCGGCAAGAGCGGCCGTGCGGTCGGCAACCTGGTCACGCTGCTCGTGACCCTGAAGGGACTGCCGCTCGCCTACAACAAGGACCTGCAGGAGGACAAGGAGCCGCTCTTCGACGCGATGCGGCACCTCAGCCTCAGCCTGCGCGTGCTGCCCCCGATGCTCGCGGGCCTGAAGGTCGACCGCGACCGCGCCCTGCACATGGCGGCCGAGGGCTATACGAACGCCACCGACCTGGCCGACTACCTCGTCCGGCTGGGCGTGCCCTTCCGCGAGGCCCACCACCAGGTGGGCCGGCTCGTCCGCACCGCCATCGAGCAGGACCGTGCGCTCGAGGAACTCCCGCTCGAGGTGATCCGCGAGCAGGCGCCGAAGGCCAACCAGGACGTCTACGCCCAGCTCACCATCGGCGCGACGCTCGAGAAGCGGTCCGTCGAGGGCGGCACCGCCGTCAGCGCGGTCGAGGACGCGATCGCCCGCGTGCGCCGCATGCTCCGCGAGCGCGCGGTGGCCGACCCGGCCGCCGGCGAGGTCGAGTTCCGCCAGGCACGGGCCGACGACCTCGACGCCATCTGCTGGCTCGTCGACCACTGGTCGCAGCACGGCGAGAACCTGCCCCGCAGCCGCGAGGACATCCTGAAGGCCATACTCGACTTCGGCGTCGCCGTGGTCGACGGCAGGATCGTCGGCTGCGCCGCGCTCTGGATCTACACGCCGCAGCTGGCCGAGATCCGCTCGCTCGGCGTGCACCCCGACCACCACGGCAAGGGCGTGGGCCAGGGCCTCGTCCGCTACTTCCTGCAGCTGGCCGGGCAGCTCCACATCCCGAAGGTGTTCGTCTTGACGCGCGCGCCGAAGTTCTTCGAGAAGGCCGGATTCCGCCAGGTGTCGGTCAACAGCCTGCCGGAGAAGGTGCTCAAGGACTGCGCCGCGTGCCCGAAGCGCGAGCAGTGCGACGAGATCGCGCTGGTGCACGACGTGCCCGCGAACGGCAACGGAAACGGCGGGCGATGAGCGCGCCGATGCTTCCCGCCGGCTTCGCCGCCGCCACGGCGTCGGCGGCCATCAAGAAGCCCGGCCGCGGCGACATGGCGCTGCTTCGCTGCCCCGGCGGCGCGACGCTCGCGGCCATGTACACGACCAACCAGGTGTGCGCGGCGCCGGTCCAGCTGTCGCGCCGGCGCCTGCGAGAGAGCCGCGGCCACTGCGGGGCGCTCCTCGTCAACTCCGGAAACGCCAACGCCGCCACGGGCGAGCGCGGCATGGCAGACGCCATCGAGCTCACGGACGCCGTCGCGCGCGCCTGCGACATCGCGCCGGAGGCGGTGCAGTCGAACTCCACCGGCGTGATCGGCGTGCAGCTGCCGATGGACCGGATGATGCCGCAGGTGGCCCCCATGGCCGCGCGCGCGGCGCACGGCTCCGTCGAGTCCTTCGCGCGCGACATCATGACCACGGACTCGTACCCCAAGTGGTCGAGCCGCTCGGTGGAGCACGGCGTGCGGTCGTGCACCGTGGTCGGCTGCGCGAAGGGCGCCGGCATGATCCACCCGAACATGGCCACCATGATCGCGGTGCTCATGACCGACGCGCCGCTCGCCCCCGCCGAGCTCGACGGCCACCTGCGTGCCGCGGTCGAGCGCAGCTTCCACCGCATCTCGATCGACGGCGACACCAGCACCAACGACTCGGTGTTCGCGCTGGCCTCGGGCGCCGCGCCGGCGCCCGCCGGTGGATTCCCGCCGGACGCGCTCCGCGCCGCCTTCTCGGCCGTGGCGCGCGACCTGGCCCTCATGATCGTGCGCGACGGCGAGGGATACGAGCGCGGCATCCACGTGCGAGTCACGGGCGCGGCGAGCGACGCCGACGCGCTGGTCGTCGCCAAGACCATCGCCTCGAGCCTGCTGGTCCGCTGCGCGGTGACGGGCGGCGACCCCAACTGGGGCCGCATCCTCGCGGCCGCCGGACGGTCGGGCGTGCGGATCGACGTCGACGACCTGCACCTCTCGGTCGGGGGCGTGGCGCTCTTCGAGCGCGGCGCGCCGGCGGACACGCCGCTTGCGGCGCGCGAGGCGGCGTTCCGTTCGCCGATGGTGACGGTCGACCTGCGGGTGGGCCAGGGACCGGGCGCGGACGAGTTCATATCCTGCGGCCTCACGAAGGCCTACGTGGAACTCAACGCGGACTACACCACATGACCCATCGTTCGACCAGGGGGCGCACGCTCGCGGCGGCGGCGCTCGTGGCCGTGCTTGCGGGGTGCACCTCCGACGGCGTCCAGGTGGATGCGTCCACCCGGTCGGTGGCCTTCGTGCCGGCCTTCGACGGCCGGAAGCTGCTCGAGTCGCAGCCGGCCACGTGCGCCGTCCTGCCGGCGCTCGCGCCGTACCAGCAGGGCCTCGGGCCGGTCACGGGCATGACGCTCATGCGCGCGATCGAGCGCGCCGACCCGAAGGCACGCGTGCAGGCCGGCGGCATCGTCCTCGGCCGGCTGAACGCGGCCGGGCTCGGCGCCACGTGGCGCGTCCTGGCAAGCGGCTACGTGGTGAGCGGCGTGCTGGAACGCAGCGAGCTCGCCAAGGTGGCGGAGGCGGTCGGGGCGCGCTACCTGCTCATGCCGATGCTCGGCAACATGAACACCAAGACCGACACGCGCCTGACGCTCATGGGCCTCGTCGTCGGGCGCACGAGCTCGACCACCGTCGACGTGTCGCTGCAGGTCTGGGACTCGGCCACGGGCGAGCTCGCCTGGGCCTCGACCGGCTGGTGCGCGCTGGAGGCCGAGGTCGTGCTGGCCACGCGTGCCTCGCTGGCGCGCACGCTCGAGTCGGTGTGGTTCCAGATGATCACCGACCTCGTCGAGGGGCGGTCGCGTTCCGTGATGCGCGTCGTCGAGCCGGCCAAGGCCGTCGCGGCGGCCGATGCCGCGGGCCAGGACGGCAATGCCGGGGCGGCCGGGGCGTTGGACACCCCGCAGACCACGCCGCACCCCAAGGACTGAGGAACCGCATGCGCCACGCCCCCGCCGCCCTGATCGCCGCACTCGCCCTGTCCGCCGCCGCCGTGGGGAAGGATGCCCCGCCGCCGCCGGGCGGCCCCGGTCCCGGCCCGGGCGCACCCGCCGGACGCGACGCCGTTCCGCCCCGCGAGGGCGCCCCGCGCGGCGGCCGCGGCCAGCCGGGAGCGCCGGCCAACCTCGAGGCCTCGATGAAGGCGATGAACCGTTCGGTCAAGGCCCTGAAGGGGCTGGTATCCGACCCGGCGAAGAAGGACGAGGCGCTGAAGACCGTCTCCGAGGCGCAGCGGGCCTGTGCCGCGTGCAAGGCCGCGCCCCTTCCGCCGAAGTTCACCGAGAAGGCGCCCGACGCCGAGGCGAAGGCGAAGGTCGAGGCGGAGTTCCGCGGCGACCTGCGCAAGAACCTGCGCATGCTGCTCGACCTCGAGGACGCGATCCTTGCGGGCAAGGCCGACGAGGCCGCCGCCATCCTGGCGAAGATCGAGGAACTGCGCGACCACGCGCACGAGGAGATGGGCGTCGACTGAGGCGGGCCGCCCGGGCGGAGCGCCGCGGCAGCGCGGCCGTCCGCGGGCTCAGAACTGCCGCAGGAACCGCGCGTCGTTCTCGAACAGCCAGCGGATGTCGCCGATCCCGTACCGGCGCATCGCGATCCGCTCGATGCCGAGGCCGAAGGCGAATCCCGTCCATTCCTCGGGATCGATGCCGACCGCCTGCAGCACGTTCGGGTCCACCATGCCGCAGCCGCCGAGCTCGACCCACTTCCACTCGCCCTTGATGCGCATCTTCATGTCCACCTCGGCGCTCGGCTCGGTGAACGGGAAGAAGCTCGGGCGCATGCGCACCTCGGCCTCGGCGCCGAAGTAGGCCTTCGCGAACTGCACCAGCGTCGTCTTGAGGTCCGCCATCGACACGCCGCGGTCGACGTACAGCCCCTCGATCTGGTGGAACATCGAGTAGTGCGTCGCGTCGTGCGTGTCGGGCCGGTAGACGCGGCCGGTCGCCACCACCTTGATCGGCGGCTTCTGGCGCTCGAGGGCGCGGATCTGCACGGTGCTCGTCTGCGTGCGGAGCAGGCGCTTCACCCCGCCCTGCTCGCCCATGTAGAAGTTGTCCGTCGCGTCGCGGGCCGGGTGGCTCTCCGGGATGTTGAGGGCCGTGAAGTTGTGCCACTCGTCCTCGACCTCGGGACCCTCGGAGAGCGTGAACCCCATCCGCCCGAACACGTCGACGATCTCGTCGATCGTGCGGCTCAGCACGTGGCGGCAGCCCTCGGCCACCGAGGTCCCGGGCTCGGTCACGTCCACCAGCGGGCCGCGCGGCCCGGCGGCAGCCTCGACCTCGGCGCGGCGCGCCTCGTAGGCCGACTCGAGCGCCGCCTTCAGCTCGTTCAGGCGCTTGCCGACCGCGCCCTTCTGATCCTTCGGGACGTCCTTCAGGCCCGCCATCAGGGACTTCAGGCGGCCGCTGCCGCCGATCCATGCCCCCTTCCAAGCGGCGAGCGCCTCGGGCGTGCCCGCGGCCGCGAGCGCCGCGAGGGCATCGGACTGGACGGCGTCGAGATCCGCGAGCATCGGCGGGAAGGATACGAAATGGGTGCCGGGCGATCGGTAGCCTGCAGCGGATGACCATCGCCCGCATCTCCACCGGAACCGGCCTCGCGCTCCTCGCCGCGGCAATCGTCCTGCACGCCGCCGTCACCGCAAGCACGGGACGACTCGAGCCTGCCGCCGATGCCTCCTGGACGCCCGTCTTCACGCCGATGCCTGCAACGCAGGCGCCCGCCGCCGTGGCACCTTCCGCACAGCCGCAGCCCATCGCCCTCGCCGCCGTGCCCACCGCCAGCTCGGGCAACGGCGTCGTGCTCTTCCGGATGTGGGCCAACGGCAACATCGAACGCCGGCTGGTGAACTCGGCCGTCGGCCTGAACTACCAGAACGGCTGGCAGCCGCTGGTCACCCAGCCCTGAACGCACGCGGCCCGCCCCTCTCGGGACGGGCCGCGGAATTCGCGTGGATCGATCGTCGCGCCGGGCTCAGCCCTTCGCGGCGGCCGCCTTCTCCTTGGCCTTCTTGGCGAAGGCCGTGCGCTTGTCGGCGTTGGTGCGGCGGGTCGACTTGCGGCCCTTCACCTGCGGCCCTTCCTCGCCGCCGACGAGCTGCAGCACCACCAGGTCGGTCGCGTCGCCGAGGCGGCGCTTGTCGAGCTTGACGATGCGGGTGTAGCCGCCGGCGCGGTCCTTGTAGAGCGGGGCGACGCGCGTCATCACGTGCTGGATGAGGCGCGGGGCCTTGCGGACCTCGCCGTAGCGGTTGAACTCGACCTCGTCGGCCGCGGGAAGCTGCCACAGGCGCGCCTGGGCGGCCTTGGTCTCCTCGCGGGTGTTCGGGTCGGCCACCCAGGCGAACACCTTGCGGTCGGTGAGGCGCGAGGTGAGCTCGCGCCGCGCCGCCAGCGGGTTGCGCTTGGCGATGGTGATGAGTTCCTCGACGAAGGGCTGCACGGCCTTGGCCTTCGCGCGGGTGGTGGTGATCTGGCCGTGCTCGAGCACGCCCGCCGCCAGGTTCCGCAGCATGGCGCGGCGGTGGTCGGTCGTGACGTTCAGCTGGTAGCCGGCGATACGGTGACGCATGGCTTCTTCCTTTCGGGCTCAGGCGCCCGGGTTCTGCGGGGGCACGTAGCCCTCGGGCAGGGGCATGCCCAGGGCGAGCCCCATGTCCTCGAGCTTCTTCTTCACCTCGCGGAGGCTGGTGCGGCCGAAGGCGCGCAGCTCCAGGAGGTCGTTCTCGGTCTTGTTGACGAGCTCGCACACGAAGCGGACCTTGCCGCCCTCGAGGCAGTTGCTGGCGCGCACGCTGAGGTCGAGGTCGGTGACCGGCATCGACAGCTTGCGGAAGAGCTCGAGGTCCGCGTCGTTGGCGGCCGCGATCTCGGTGGGCACCACCTCGTTGCCGAGGGCGTCGTACTGGACGAACGGGTTCAGGTGCTTGCGCAGGATCTTGGCGGCCTCGACCATGGCCATGTCCGGGCTCACGGTGCCGTTGGTCCAGATGTCCATGACCAGGCGGTCATAGTTGGTGCGCTGGCCGACGCGGGTGTCCTCGACGCGGAAGCGCACGCGCTGCACCGGGCTGAAGATGGCGTCGACGGCGATCTCGCCGAGCACCTGCTCCTCCTCGCCCTTGTTCTGCTCGGACGCCGGCAGGTAGCCGCGGCCGCGGCGCACCGTGAACTCGACGGCGAAGTCGCGCTTGTCGGTCAGGGTGGCCACCAGCTTGTCGGGGTTGTGGATGGTGATCGACGGGTCGGCCTCGATGAGCTCGGCCGTGACCTCGCCCGGGCCCTCGGCCATCAGGCGCATGGTCTTGGGCTCGTCGGTCTCCAGGTCCATGCTGACCACCAGGCCCTTGATGTTCAGGATGACGTCGGTGACGTCCTCCAGGACGCCCGGCATCGTCGAGAACTCGTGGCTCACGCCCGCGATCTTGACGCGGGTGACCGCCGCGCCCTCGAGGCTCGAGAGCAGCACGCGGCGCAGGCTGTTGCCCACGGTGGTGCCGAAGCCGCGCTCGAACGGCTCGGCGGTGAAGCGGCCGAACGTCGGGGTCGCCGAGCGCTCGTCCTTGGTGACGCGATAGGGAAGTTCGAGTCCACGCCAGCGGATGTGCATGACAAGTCTCCTGGAACCTGGTCCGGCAGGACCTCGGGGAGGCGGGCATGCCCGCGTACCCCATCGTGAGGAACCCTCGCCTGATCGGATGGGCGTGGCCGCTGCCGGTGCCGGCCATGCCCTCCTGCTGTGGCGGAGGGACGTGATTCGTGCCGCGTCAGACGCGGCGCTTCTTGGGCGGACGGCAGCCGTTGTGCGGGATCGGCGTGCAGTCCTCGATCTGCGTGACCTTCAGGCCGGCGGCCTGCAGGGCGGTGACGGCGCTCTCGCGGCCCGGGCCGGGGCCCTTGACGCGCACCTCGACCTCCTTCATGCCGAGGCGGCGCGCCTTGCCGGCGGCCTTCTCGCTGGCGCGGCTGGCCGCGAAGGGCGTGCTCTTGCGCGCGCCCTTGAACCCGACGCTGCCGGCCGAGTCCCACGAGATGGTCTCGCCGTTGACGTCGGTGATCGTCACCATCGTGTTGTTGAAGGACGCGTTGACGTGGACGACGCCCTTCGTGACGCTCTTTCGGACCTTCTTCTTGCTTGCCATGGCGGTTTGCTCCTAATGCGGGCGATCAGCCCTTCACGCCCTTCTTGCCCGCCACCGTCTTCTTGCGGCCCTTGCGGGTGCGCGCGTTGGTCCGGGTGCGCTGCCCGCGGACGGGCAGGTTCTTGCGGTGACGCTCGCCGCGGTAGCTCTTGGTGTCCTTCAGGCGCTGGATGTCCTGCTGGATCTGGCGCCGGAGGGCGCCCTCGACGGGGTAGTTGGCGTCGATCTCGGCGGAGATCGCGGCCAGCTCCTTGTCGTCGAGCGTGTTGGCGCGGCGCTCGCCGTCGATCCCGCACTTGGCGAGGATGTCGTCGGAGTTCTTCGGGCCGATGCCGTAGACGTAGCGGAGCGAGAAGCGGATCTTCTTCTTCTCGGGGATGTCGATGCCTGCGATGCGGGGCATGGTTCGTTCCTCGTGTGGTTCAGCCCTGGCGCTGCTTCAGGCGCGGGTTCTTCTTGTTGATGACGAAGCGCTTGCCCTTGCGGACGACGATCTGGCAATCCATGGTTCGGCGCTTGATGCTGCTGCGGACCTTCATGGCGTTTCCTGTGTGTGGACGGTGGTTCGTTGCGTGTTCAGAAGCGGTAGACGATGCGGCCCTTGGTCATGTCGTAGGGGCTGAGCTCGATGGTGACCTTGTCGCCGGGAAGGATGCGGATGAAGAACTTGCGCATCTTGCCGCTGACGTAGGCCAGGATCTCCTGGTCGTTCTGGAGCTTCACCCGGAACATCGCGTCCGGCAGGGCTTCCACGACCTCGGCATCGAGCGTGATCTTGTCTTCCTTCGCCATGTGGTGGATCAGCCGGTGCGGCTGCAGCCTCCGTCGTTCGGGACCAGGTCGGCTGCGGCGCGGGCGCCCGCGCGGCGGGTGAGGATCCGGGGGCCGTGCCGCGTGACGGCGACGGTGTGCTCGACGTGCGCCACCACGAGACCCTCGGCGGCGCGGACGGTCCAGCCGTCCGAAGCCACCTCGACGGGCACGTGCGTGGCGTTGCCGGCGGAATCGGCGGTGCCGCGGGCGCCCATCACCAGGATGGGCTCGACCGCCAGCACCATGCCGGGAAGCAGCGTGAAGTCGCGGCGCTCGCGCAGGCCGGGCGTGACGAGCGACGGGGCCTGCGGGGCCTCGTGCGCCGCGCGGCCGATGCCGTGGCCGTGCCAGCCGTCCACCACGCCGTGGCCGCGCTCGAAGGCGACGCGCTGCATGGCGGCCGCGACGTCGCTCCAGGCGCAGCCGGGCTGCATGCGGGCGATGCCGGCGTGCAGGGTCTCCCAGGCGTCGGCGACGAACGCGTCGGCCCCGGCGCGCTCTGCGCCCGGCACCACCACGCTCACCGCGGCGTCCGCGCACCATCCGTCGATGCGCGCGCCGACGTCGATCTTGACCAGCTCGCCCGCGCGCAGGACGCGCGTGCCGGGGATGCCGTGCACGGCCTCGTTCGCCACCGACACGCAGGCCGCCGCGGGGAACGCGGGGCCGCCGGCCGGGTTCGGGTAGCCGACGAACGTGGGCTCGGCGCCCGCGGCCTCGA
>JBEITQ010000182.1:0-4295 GCA_040374835.1 Phycisphaeraceae bacterium
CGCTGCCCGCGTAGCAGTGCTGACCGAAGGTCTTCACGCAGCGCCACAGGCTGGTCGGGCCGGTGATGTGCCCCACGATCACCGGGGCCGCCGGATTGGTGATCTCGACGAACGACGTGCCGTTCGAGAGGCCCATGATCGCGTACTCGCGGCCGGACGGGCTGACGTAGCCCCAGCAGTCGTTGCCCGAGGACGGCGTACCGCTGAAGTTGTTGAGCGGGATCCAGCTCTTGAGCAGGATGCCGTTCGAATCGAACGTCTCGGCCGGCGACCCCTCGCCCGCCCGGAAGATCGGGCCGTTGACCGGCGGCAGCAGGTCGCGCGCCTTCGGGTCGTCCACGTGGGCGAATGCCGCCACGCCGACAGCCAAGGCGACCAGGGTCAGGGACAGCGGGCGGGTCTTCACGAAGGTCCAGATACGGGGGGGATGGACGACCGGTTCAACGGTACGTCCGGATCACGCCCGGAGCCAGTCAATTCTGGCCCTGACCGCCGCCCTGACCACCGCCTTGTCCTCCGCGATTGCCGCGGCCGCCGCCCTGGCCACCACCACCGCCGGAACCGCCGCCGCCAGCGCCGCCGCCACCGCCGCCGAACATCCCGCCGCCGCGCTCGCGGAACGCGGCAATCATCGCCTCGCGCTCCTTCTCGTCGATGGTGCCGTCGTTGTTCTTGTCGAACTCCTTCATGCGCTCGCGGGCCTGCTCGGGCATCTCGGACAGCGTGATCGGGCCGCCGCCGAACATCCCGCCGCCGCCCTGGCCGCCGCGGCCGCCGCGAGGCAGCTGCTCGCGCTGTTCGGGGGTGAGCAGCTGCTCCAGGCGCGTCATGTAGGTGTCGTTGATCTCGCCGCGCTCGTCGAGCAGCTTGCCCGAGGCAGTTCCCTCGTTGCCGCCGCGGCGGAACATCTGGCTCATCGGCACGTCGCCGGTCATGAAGCCGACGACGCGCACCATCTCGTCCACCTGCCGCGTCGGCTCCTCCTTGCGGATCTCCTGCGCGATGCGGTCGTTGAGCGGCGAGACCTCGTTGGCGTACTGCGTCTGCAGGGTGCGGATCGCGTCCGCCACCGTGGCGTCGAGCCCCTCGAGGCCGAGCGCCGCCTCGAACGCGCGCTGCATGCGGTTGGGGGCGTACACGCGCTCGAAGCCGGCGGCGAGCGCCGCGGCGCGGACGCGCCCGGCATCGGCCGGCTCGAGCTGCGCGCAGATCTGCTCGCGGTAGGTGTCGTTCACCTTGCGCACGCCCTCGCGCAGGTCCATGGCGCGGGTGGCGAAGCGGCGGGCCGCATCCTGGTCGCCCGACTGGATCGACTGCAGGTACTTCGCCTCGTTGCCCGCCAGGAAGTCGTTGCGTGCCTTCAGGGCCGCGTCGAGCTGCAGCTCGTACTCGTCCATGATCGGCTGCAGCTTCGCGAAGGTCTCCTTCGAGAGCCCGGCCTCGTCGAGCACGAAGAAGAGGTTCACGCCCTCGCCGCTGATCGTCGAGCGCGGCAGCGTCTTCTCGCGCGCCAGGAAGCGCTCGAACGCCGGCCACTTCTTCATCTGGTCCTCGGAGAGCGAGGCCTGCATGCCGTCGACGAACGACTTGCGCATGCGCCCCTTCGTCTCCTGCCACTTGTTGAAGTCGGTCACCATCTCGCCGAGCGACGCGCGCATCTGGTCGAACGCGCCGCTCGACTTCAGCTCGTTGCGGACCTCCTCGCCCATCTTCTCCATCTGGTCGCGGAAGAACGCCTGGCGCTCCTCGGGGGTCAGCTCGCCGCCCTTCTCCGCGGCCATCTGCTCCATCTGCTCGCGGGCCTTCTGCATGGTGCCGCGCCAGCGCTCCTGCATCTCGGGGCCCATCATCGGGGCCATCATCTGCTGGCCGAGGGACTGCATCTGCCCCATCATGTCCTCGCGCGCGGGCTCGAAGGCATCCTCGTAGTCGCGCATCAGCTGCTCGACCACGATCATCTGCGGCTCCTCGAGCGTCAGCTGCTGCTTGAAGAACGGGATGTCGCGGCGCACGAAGTCGGGCTCGAACGACTCGCGGAACTGGTTCTGGATGCCCATGCCGCGGCCCATGCCCATGCCGCCGAACATGCCGCGGCCCTGGCCGCCGCCCTGGCCGCCGCGGCCGCCGCCGCCGCCACCGCCATCCTGACCACCGCGGCCTCGGCCACCGCCGCCGCCGTCCTGCCCGCCCTGCCCACGTGGCGCGTCCTGCAGCACCACCGCCATCACCGGGCTCGACATCCACGCGGCAACTGCCACGGTCGACGCGATGAGCGGAAGGCGAGCGGCACGGAAGGCGAGCGAAACGGTCGTGGCCATGGCTGGGCTCCTGGTTCTCGGACGTTTAAGTTCGACGCGCACCACAGCGGGGGCGCTGAACGGCAGCCAAACGGCCCGGCACCTCGCGTATTCGGCGCAAATGCACGAATTTCCGCGCGATCCCCGATCCGAAGGCAGGGCGGGAATCATAGATACTCACATTGGCGTCCTGCCTGTGCCCGTGAGCGCCGCGCCCGCCCCACCAGCCATGCCACGAACGGCCGCCATCCTCGTCCTCGCTTCGGCCGCCGTCCTCTGCGGCGCGGCACCCGCACCCCCGCAGGTCGCGTCCCTGGGCCTCGGCGGGCCCGCCATCGAGATCGACGCGTGGGCGCCGGGCAACCGGATGACGGTCCCCACCGACTCCCCCGCCGCCCCGCAGAACGGGTGCCGGTTTGGCTTCTCGATCGCCATGACGAACTCCGTGGCGGTGGTCGGCGCGCCCGACGTTCGCCTGACCTTCAGCGAGGAAGGCGAGACCACCTCCGTGAACGGCGCCGGCGCGGCGTTCGTCTTCGCGCGCAAGGGCGACAACTGGGAGTTCGTGCAGCGGCTGATCGGGCCGGAGGTCGCGCTGATGCAGACCGGCTGCAGCGTGGCCATCGATCCCGTCTCCGGCGACATCGCCGTCGGCGCGTGGGGCTATTCGAAGAACCAGCCCTTCGCCGGCGCCACGTTCGTCTACCGCAAGGGAGACGGCTCCTCGTGGGGCGAACCCGCCACCGAGGGCCTCGGCTTCTCCGCCGAGACGCGCATGCCGTCGCAGACGGTGGCGCCCGCCTCGCTCGCGTCCATCGACCAGTTCGGCTTCAGCGTCGGGATCCACGACGGCACGCTGGTGGTCGGCTGCCCGCTCTTCGGCAGCTCGAACACCGGGGCCGTGTTCGTGTTCGAGCGAGGAGCCACCGGGACGTACGCGTTCAAGGAGCGCCTGCAGGACGAGGGCGGCGGCGCCAACGACCAGCTCGGCACCAAGGTCGCCGTGCACCGCAACCTGATGGTGGCCGGCATCCAGAACGACGACGTGCAGGGCCGCGTCAACGCCGGCAGCGTCATCACCTACCTGCGGCAGAACGCCTCCGGCAGCTTCCAGCGCATCGAGAAGCTCACCGCGTCCACCCTCACCGCGGGCGGGCAGTTCGGATCGGCCATCGCATGCCATGACGGGGCCGACGGCGAGCTTGACTTCGTCGTGGTGGGCTCTCCGACCGCGTCCTCGAGCCGCACGGGCTCGCCCGTCTCCGGAAACGGCATGGCCGTCGTGCGCCGAAGCTCGGACGGCGGCGTCACCTGGACCACCGAGGCCACGCTCCTGCCGCGTCGCGACGTGCTGAACAACAACTTCGGCTACTCGGTGGCCATGACGCACACGGCCTCGCCCGAGATCCTGGTCGGCGCGCCGGGCTACGACAGCGCGCTGCAGGGCACCACCGACAACCCGACCGAGATCTTCTTCTCGCAGCTGGTGAACACGGGCGCGGCATTCGCCTTCGCCCGGGACAACGCCACGTCCGCCTGGTCGATCCGCGGCACGCCGCCGGTGACGGGCGACCTCTGGGACCCGGCGCTCGTCACCACCAACACCAACCTCGGCCGGTCGGTGGCGGTCGCCCCGACCGCGCCCAACGTCGCGATCGCCGGCGCCGAGACGCCGACGGGGGCACTCGGCACCGCGGTGCCCTTCTTCTTCACGCGCGCCGAGGTCGGCGTGCGGCCGGGCACGGTGGCCGGGCCGGCGCTCGGGCCGCTCGGCGCCAACGGACTTCCCGACCCGAACGGCGAGGGCGGCTCCGCAGGCGGCGGTTCCACCGGCGGCGGCATCGGCGGCGGCGGCGCGCCCGGCACCGGCATCACCAGCGGCCCCGGCGCCATCGAGACGCCGCTCACGCCCATCGTCTACCAGTGGGGCCTCATCAAGGGAAGCGTGGTCGCGCTGCGCGGCGACAACGTCTTCATCATGCAGACCGACGGCAAGCA
>JBEITQ010000092.1:0-7500 GCA_040374835.1 Phycisphaeraceae bacterium
CACGTTGGAGCGGTCGAGCACGCGCATCACGACGCTCTCGCCGAACATGGTGGGCAGCACCGCGACGCGCAGGTCGACCGGGCCCGTCGGCAGGTTGAGCTCGACGCGGCCGTCCTGCGGCAGGCGGCGCTCGGAGATGTTCAGCTTCGCCAGCACCTTGACGCGGCTCACCATCGGCAGCGCCATCGACTTGTGCACCGGCGCCATCTCGTAGAGCACGCCGTCGATGCGGTAGCGGACCTTGAACTCCTCCTCGAAGGGCTCGAGGTGGATGTCGCTCGCCTTGTCGGCGATGGCCTGCATCAGGAGGTGGTTCAGGAGCTCGACGACCTTGTTGTCGCTCGCGGCGTCGGCGAGGGTCGACAGGTCGATGCTCGCCGTGGACCGCGCGGCCGCGGCCTTCACCGCCGCCGAGTCCTGCTCGGCCAGGATGCGCTTCGTGGTCTCGCCGGCGGACGCGGTCGACCCGTAGTGCTTGGCGAGCAGCGCGTCGATCTGCTCGCCCGGGGCGATCGCGCACTCCACCGCGCTGAAGCCGAGGACGTTCTTCAGGTCGTCCACCGCGCGGTAGTTGTCGCGGCTCTTCATCACGATGCGGATCACCCGGCGGGCCGGGTCGAACGCGATCGGGACGACCTTGTAGGCGTTGGCGGTGGCCGGCTGCAGCGACTTCAGCGCCTCCGCGGGGATCTCCGCCTCGGCGAGGTCGAGGTACTCGTAGCCCATCTGGGCCGCGAGGGCGATGTCGACGTCGCGCTGCGTGACCTTCCCCATCTCCATGAGGATGGCGCCGACCTTCTTCCCCTTGTGCGAGGCCTGCTGCATCTTGAGGGCCTGCTCGAGGTCCTCCTTGGAGACGCGCCCCATCTTGGTGAGGACGCGCCCGATGCGGCGCTTGGCCAGCTCGGGGATCGCGACGGGGGTGAGGACCTGCGGGCCGGGCATCAGGCCTTGTGCTCCTCGTCGAGCTCGGCGCGGCCGACGTTGCCGCCGGCGCGGTGCACCTTCTCGGTCATGTCGCCGGGGTGGCGGCAGAGGTCGATCATCTCCTCGGCGGAGATGATGCCCTTGGAGTAGAGGCTCCAGAGGTGGTCGTCCAGCAGCTGCATGCCGAACTTCTTGCCGGTCTGGATGGCCGAGTCGATGCGGAACGTCTTGTTCTCGCGGATCAGGTTCGAGATGGCGGGCGTCACCACCAGGAACTCGTAGCCGGCCACGCGGCCGGGCTTGTCGGAGCGGGAGGCCAGCACCTGGCTCAGCACCGCCAGCAGCGAGGTCGACAGCTGCACGCGCACCTGCTCCTGCTGGTTGGTCGGGAAGGCGTCGATGATGCGGTTGATGGTGCCGGCAGCGCCCGTGGTGTGCAGGGTGCCGAACACCAGGTGGCCCGTCTCGGCGGCGCGGATGGCGGCCTCGATGGTCTCGAGGTCGCGCATTTCGCCCACCAGGATCACGTCCGGGTCCTGGCGCAGCACGCGGCGCAGCGCCTCGGCGAAGCTCGGCACGTCCAGGTGCACCTCGCGCTGGTTGATCACCGATTTCTTGTGCTGGTGGTAGTACTCGACCGGGTCCTCGACCGTCACGATGTGACGCTCGAAGTTCATGTTGATGTAGTCGATCATCGTCGCCAGCGACGTGGTCTTGCCGCTGCCGGTGGGGCCGGTGACGACGAACAGGCCGCGCGGGCGGCGGATCAGGTCCTTGCAGATCTCCGGCAGGCCGATCTGGTCGAAGCTGAGCAGCCGGTTCGGGATCTGGCGCAGCACCATGCTGATGGCGCCCTTCTGCTTGAACACCGAGACGCGGAAGCGCGCCGCGGTGCCGAAGGCGAAGCCGAAGTCCGTGCCGCCGACCTCCTGGAGCTCCTGCTGGTTGCGCTCCGGGGTGATGCTCTTCATCAGCTGGAGCATGTCGTCCGGCTCGAGCACCTTGGTGGCCAGGTTCCGCAGCCGGCCGCTCAGGCGGATGGTCGGCGGGCGGCCGCACGAGAGGTGCAGGTCGCTCGCGTCCTGCTTGACGACGACGTCGAGCAGGCGGTCCATCTGGAGCGTCGGCTTGGCGGAGGATTCGGCGGGGGCGACTTCGCTCATGGGTGGGTGTCCTGCAATCCGGCCGTCAGGCCTTGGCGACCTCGCTCGGGTCGAAGCCCTCGATCTGCGCGTACTTGGCCACTTCCTCCGGGGTGGTGATGCCCTTCAGGATCTTGATGCGGCCGTCGCCGAGCAGGCTGCGCATGCCGCCGCGGATCGCCGCGGCGCGGAGCTTGGAGATGCCCGCGCGCTGGAACGCCAGGTCGCGGATCTCCGCGTTCATGATCATCATCTCGAAGATGGCCTTCCGGCCCTTGTAGCCGCCGTTGCACGCCGGGCAGCCGACCGCCTTCATCACCCGGCCCATCGCCTCCTCGCGGGGGATGTCGCAGAGCTTCAGGAACTTCGGGTCCGGCGCGTCGTCGAGGGTCTTGCACTTCGGGCACAGCACGCGCCCCAGGCGCTGGGCCATGATCGCCTGGATGGAGCTCGCCACCAGGAAGGGCTTCACGCCCATGTCGATGAGGCGGGTGATGGCGCTCGGCGCGTCGTTGGTGTGCAGCGTGCTGAACACCAGGTGCCCGGTGAGCGCGGCCTGGATGGCGATGTCGGCCACCTCGCGGTCGCGGATCTCGCCCACCAGGATGATGTTCGGCGCCTGGCGCAGCATGCTCTTGAGCACCGCGCCGAAGGTCAGCCCGATGTGCTCGCGGATCTGCACCTGGTTGATGCCGTTGAAGTTGTATTCGACCGGGTCCTCGGCGGTGATGATCTTGCGGTCGGGCGTGTTGAGGACGTCGAGCGCCGAGTACAGCGTGGTCGTCTTGCCGCTTCCCGTCGGGCCGGTCACCAGGAAGATGCCGTTGGGGCGGCGGATGATCTTGTTGAACGTGTCCATCGAGTCCTGCTCGAAGCCCAGGTTCAGCAGGCCGATGCGCACGCTGTCCGGCCGCAGGATTCGGAGCACCACGCTCTCGCCGTAGTGGGCCGGGCAGGTGCTGACGCGGAAGTCGATCTGGTCGATGGCCGGCGCGCCGCCCGCGTCGCGCTGCGGGTTGCCCTCCTCGTCGAGGCGCGGCACCGGGAACTTGATGCGGCCGTCCTGCGGCACGCGCTTCTCGGCGATGTTCACGCCGGCGAGCAGCTTGAAGCGCGAGAGCAGCGCGTTCTGGATGTTCTTCGGGAAGCGCTCGCGCACCACGCACTCGCCGTCGATGCGGTAGCGCAGCCGGACGTGGTCCTCGTACGGCTCGATGTGGATGTCGGAGGCGCGCGAGTGCACCGCGCTGACGATGATGCGCTCCGACAGCTTGATGATCGGCGCCTCGTCGATGTCGATCGACTTGTCGACGCTGCGGTCCATCGAGCGGTCGACGCTCTTGTCCATCGAGCTGGACATGAGCTGCTGGTCAGGGCCGCGCTTGGCGGCGCCGCCGGACCCGCCGCCCTTGATGAAGCCCTCGATCGACCGCTTGGAGGCGATGCCGCCCTGCTCGAAGTCGCCGATGCGGAACCGGAGCATCTCCAGTCCGTCGAGGTCCATCGGGTCGTGGATCACCAGCCGCAGCCGTCCCGGGCCGACCATCGGCAGCACGAGCGTCTTCTTGAAGGTCGCGTCGAGCTTGGCGATGTCGATCTTGGCGATGTCCTCGGGCCGCTGGAGGTCGATGTACGGCACCCCGAACTGCTCGGCCAGCGCCTTCGCCACCTGCTCGAACTGGCAGACCGAAGCGTCGACGAGCGCCTCGCCGAGGCGCATGCGCCGCGCCTTGGCGGCGGTCGCGGCCTCCTCGACCTGGGCCTGGGTCGCCGCTCCCTGGGCGACCAGGATCTCGCCGAGCTTCTGACGGACCTTCCGAGCCAATGGACCTCCTATGGCCACCACGCCCGTCTCGCCGGCCCCGATCGGGGTGCGGCGCGGGGCGTTCGACTGTTCGCGACCGGAGGCCGCGAGGGTTGCGACCGACCGTCCCCTCTGCCGGCCACGGACGGCCCGGGGCGCTGCAGGGGATCCGTAGTATGCGGCGGCCGTGCCGGAAGCGCAATGCGCAGGGCCGAGAATATGGACGCCGCCCCCGCCCGACCATCGACCGTCCACCCTGCCGGCCGCCCCCTGCGTGCCCTGGTCACGGTGGGCCCGACCCACGAGCCGATCGACGCGGTTCGCTACCTCGGAAACCGCTCCAGCGGCCGCATGGGGATGGCGATCGCCGAGAGCCTGGCCGCGGAGGGGTGCGCGGTGACGGTGCTGGCGGGGCCCGGGGTCGCGGCGACGGGCGGCCTGGCGACCGAGCGCTTCGTCACCACCGCCGACCTCGGGCGGCTGCTCGACCGGCACTGGCCCTCCAACGACCTGCTGGTCATGGCCGCCGCCGTGGCCGACTACCGCCCCGCCCGGCCGGCGTCCGGCAAGATGCGCCGGGAGGACGGGCCCGTGACGCTCTCGCTCGAGCCCACGCCCGACCTGCTGGCGGGCCTCGCCTCGCGCACGGGCACCGGCCGGTTCATCGTGGGCTTTGCGCTGGAACGTCCCGAGGAGCTCGAGGCATCGGCGCGCCGCAAGCTCGCCCGCAAGGGCGTCGACGCGATCGTCGCCAACCCGATCGACACCATGGACGCCGACGACGTGGAGGCCACGCTCTTCCTGCGCGACGGGTCGGTGCGCTCGCCCGGGCCGGGACGGCTGCCCAAGCGCGCCTTCGCGCGCTGGCTCGCGCGCACGGTGGTGCCGATGGCCGCCGACCGCCCCGCGGCGCGGCCTTGAACTACAGTCCTCGCCCGCACGGGCGCCGAGGGCGCACCGCACCGCACACGGAAGGAATCGCCATGGAACTCGGGCTGATCGGTCTCGGACGCATGGGCGCGAACATGGGCAAGCGGCTGCTGAAGGGCGGCCACCGCGTCGTGGGGTGGAACCGCAACCCCGCGCCCGCGGAGGAGCTCGTCGCGCTCGGCGGCGTCGCCGCGCCCTCGGTCGAGGAACTCGTCCGCTCGCTCGCGGCGCCCCGCCACGTGTGGCTGATGCTGCCGGCAGGCGTCGTCGACGACATGATCGAGCGCCTGGTGCCGCTGCTCTCGCCCGGCGACACCATCATCGACGGCGGCAACAGCTACTACCGAGACGACCTGCGCCGCGCGAAGGCGCTGTCGGCGAAGGGCATCGACTACGTGGACTGCGGCGTCTCCGGCGGCGTGTGGGGCCTCGAGCGCGGCTACTGCGTCATGATCGGCGGCCCGGCGGCCGCGGTCGCGCGCCTCGACCCCGTCTTCCGCACGCTGGCCCCCGGCACCGGCAGCGTCCCAGTCACGCCCGGCCGCGGCGGCCCCGGCGACACCAGCGCCCTCGGATACCTGCACTGCGGCCCCGCGGGGGCCGGGCACTTCGTCAAGATGGTGCACAACGGCATCGAGTACGGCCTGATGGCCGCCTACGCCGAGGGCCTGAACATCCTGCGCCACGCGAACATGGGCAACGACGCGGTGTCGCTCGACGCGGAGACGACCCCGCTTCGCGACCCGGACGCCTACCGATACGACTTCGACCTCGGGAAGGTCACCGAGCTCTGGCGCCGCGGCAGCGTGGTGTCGAGCTGGCTGCTCGACCTCACCGCGGCCGCGCTTGCCGAGGATCCGCAGCTCTCGAAGTTCGGCGGCCGCGTGAGCGACTCCGGCGAGGGCCGCTGGACCGTGATCGCCGCCATCGAGGAAGGGGTGCCGGCGCACGTCATCTCGGCGTCGCTCTACGACCGCTTCTCGAGCCGCGGCAACGCCGAGTACGGCAACAAGGTGCTGAGCGCCATGCGCCATGCCTTCGGCGGCCACCACGAGAAGCAGGCGGGGTCGCGGCACTGAGTTACGCGGACGCGCACGGCCGGCGGACTACGATCCACGCGGCTCCGTGGCGGAACCGGCAGACGCAGCGGACTTAAAATCCGCGGCCCGGCGACGGGCGTGTGGGTTCGACTCCCACCGGAGCCATTGACCCGTCCGGCCGATTCCCGTGCCGCCCACCGACCCCTCCCACGCCCTGCCCGCCCCCAGCGCCTCGGTGGTGCTCGTGGTCAGCGCCGACGAGACGCTGGTGGCGCGCATCCGGGCCACCATGGCGCCGGACCGCGGCCTCGCCGTGCATGCATCCCCGTCGATCGGCGACGCGGAGATCGAGGCGCTCGAGCTGCATCCGACGGTGGTCGTCCTCGACCTCGACCTGCGCGGCCGCACGCCGGCGCTCGACCTCATCCGGCGGCTGCGCAACCGCACCGAGACCGCGGCGCTGCCCGTGCTCGCCCTCGGCAGCGCCGGCGAGTCGCAGCTGCGCGCGGCGGTGTTCGACGCGGGTGCCTCCGACTACGTCGAGAAGATGACCGACCCGATCGAGCTGCGCGCCCGGATCCGCGGGCTGTCCGACGGCTTCAACGTGCTCGAGGAGCGCAACGAGGCGCTGGCGGCGATGGGACGCCTGCAGCGGCAGCTGCGCGACGCCGTGCGCGACGCCGACGAGGCGCGCGCCGCCGCGCGGCCCGCCGACGCCGCCCCGCAGGAGGCGCGCACCTGGCAGTCGCGCGTCGAGTCGATCACGCGGCTCGGGATGGAGCTGAGCCGCATCCACGACTTCCACCTGCTCATGGAGCGCATCCTGAGCGAGGCGCGCGGGCTCACCGGCGCGGACGCCGGCACCATCTACACCCGCGAGGGAGACTCGCTCCGCTTCGCCTTCAGCCAGAACGACACGCTGGAGGCGCCGGGGCGCCACTCGAGCACGCGCTTCTCGAGCCTCGTCGTCCCGGTCAGCCCGCGCTCGATCGCCGGCTACTGCGCCATGACCGGCGCCTCGGTGAACGTGACGGATGCCTACGCGATGGAGCCGGGGGCCCCGTACCAGTTCGACCGCAGCTACGACGCGATGACCGGCTACCGGACCAACAGCGTGGTGGCGGTGCCCATGCGCGATTCGAGCGACGTCGTCCTCGGCGTGCTGCAGCTGCTCAACGCGCGCGGCCCCGAGGAAGGCGTGCCGGGCCGGTTCGGCGCCGTCGACGAGCGGCTCGCCGAGCACTTCGCCTCGATGGCCACGGTGGTGCTCGAGCGCGCACAGGTCACCGAGCGCGTCATCCTGCGCATGATCCGCATGGCCGAGGTGCGCGACCCCGCCGAGACGGGGCCGCACATCGAGCGCGTGGCGGGCTACTCGTGCGTCCTCTTCGACGAGTGGGCGCGCCGGCGCGGGTTCACCGGCCCCGGCTTCGAGCGCCAGCGCGACCGCCTGCGCATCGCGGCCAAGCTGCACGACGTCGGCAAGATCGGGATCAGCGACGTCATCCTCAAGAAGCCCGGCCGCCTCGACGCCGACGAGCTGCGCCAGATGCAGCAGCACACGGTGATCGGCGCGCGGCTCTTCGCCGACAGCCCCACGCAGTTCGACGAGACCGCCCGCGAGGTGGTGCTCAACCACCACGAGCGCTGGGACGGC
>JBEITQ010000188.1:0-4133 GCA_040374835.1 Phycisphaeraceae bacterium
CCGACGCCGAGGGGCGCCTGGTGCTGGCCGACGCGCTCACCTACGCCGAGAAGGACCTCGGCGCGACCGCGATCGTCGACGTGGCCACCCTGACCGGCGGCGTCGTGGTGGCGCTCGGGCACTTCTGCGCGGGCTGGTTCTGCAACGACGACGGCCTGACCCGCGCCATCGAGTCGGCCAGCGAGCAGAGCGGCGAGCGCCTGTGGCGGCTCCCGCTCTGGAAGGAGCACCGCGACTTCATGCGCGGCCAGCATGCCGACCTGATCAACTCGAACCCCGCGCGCAGCGCGCACCCGATCCAGGGAGCCGCGTTCCTGAGCCACTTCGTGGGCGAGAAGACGCCCTGGGCGCACGTCGACATCGCGGGCGTCGGCAACGTCGACGGCGCGAGCGACCTGTACGTCGCCGGCCCCACCGGCTGGGGCGTCCGGCTGCTGACGGACTGGGTCGAGACGGAGTCGAGGTAGGCCCGGGACGCCGCTGCCGCAGGGCGCGCGCCTACTTCGACGGCGCGCGGCCTTCCTCGATCTCGTGGATCTTGCGGATGCGGCGCTCGTGGCGGCCGCCCTCGAAGTTCGTCTTCATGAACGTGTCGACGATCCGCTTGGCCAGCGTCGTGCCGGTCAGGTCCGCGCTCAGGCAGAGGACGTTCGCGTTGTTGTGGGTGCGGCTGAGCTGCGCGCTCAGCTCGTCCTGCGCGAGCGCCGCCAGCACGCCCTTCACCTTGTTGGCCGCGATGCACATGCCGATCCCGGTGCCGCACATCAGGATGCCGCGCTCGGCCTGGCCCTCGGCCACGGCACGCGCGACCTGGTAGGCGACGTCGGGATAGTCGCAGCTCGTGCCGCCGCAGTCGGCGATCAGGTCGACCTCGTGTCCGTCCGCGCGCAGGTGCTGCACGAGGGAGGACATGGTCTGGAACCCACGGTGGTCTGACCCGACGGCGACGCGCATCGGCCCGGACTCTACCCCGGATCGGCGGCTAGAGCAGCGAGGAAAGCCGCTCCGGAAGGACGCGATCGAGCCGCACGGCGAGCGCGTCGTACGCGTTCTGGCCCATTCCGATCGGGTCCTCGAGGTCGCCCGCGGGGTCGAGGGCATGCACCTTGTCCTGGTGCGGCTCCCCCGCGACCAGCGCCCGGGCACCCACCACGTGCGACCGGGTCATGCCCAGCACCAGCGTCGCCTTGCGGATCATCTCGGCCGTGAGGCGCTTGGAGTGCCCGTCGAAGCGGATGCCGCGCCGCCGCATGGCGTCGAGGGCCTCGCCGCTGACCGGGCTGCCGTCCCACGCCGCCAGGCCCGCGGAGGCCACGAACACCTCTCCCCCGTGGCCGGGAACCTTCCCCGATTCGAGCAGCTGCCGCGCGATCCCTTCCGCCATGGGCGACCGGCACGTGTTTCCGGTGCAGACGAAGAGGACGGTGCGCACGGATGCATGGTACGGGGCGTCCCCCGGGTACCCTTCGGTGGTCAGCCGGGCGCGACCGAGCGCCGGAGCACCCCGTGGAATTCGTCGAACACCAGCAGACCTGGACCCGGCTGAGGAAGCATGGCGTCGTGGCGAGCGATGGCGCGGCCGAGGAACTCCACCTCGACCTCGACGACTCGACGCCGGTCGAGGTGCTCGACGTCGCCGCCCACGACCACCCGCGCGTCGCGGAGCTGCCGAGCTCGATCCGCCGCGTGCCGCGCGCGGAGATCGGCCCGATCGTCGAGGGCATCGTCCACAAGCTGCGCCTGCCGGAGGTGGTGGTGATCCCGGTGGGGCGCTGGCGCCACGTGTTCGAGGCCGTCGCGAAGCCGATGAGCGCGCACGAGCACTGGCGCGAGATCGACGCCGCGGCGACGGTCGAGCTGAACACCCGCGACCCGCTCTCCTTCGAGCCCGCGCACCATCACCTGCTGCGCGACCTGGTCGCCGCGGTGGTGTCCTCGGGCGGCGGCGCGCTGCAGGGGATCAGCGTCGTCGCCGTCGGCATGCGCGTCGTGCTCGAGGTGCTGCCGGACGGCCAGATGATCGTGTTCGTGGGCGACGCGGCGATGCTTCCCGGCGTCGCGGCGGTCATCGACCACCATTCGGGCCCGCGGTAGCGGGCGCGGCCTCGCGCACGGCCGTGTCCGGGCCGTCGTGCGGGTCGCCGTCCTCCTCGTACGCCGCGGCGCAGAACGCGCACCGGTAGACGGGCCCTTCCCATGCCGCGCCCTGGTCGGCCCGGCACGACGGGCAGGTGCCCCGCCGGATGTAGGGCCGGTTGGCCGCGCGGCTCAGCGCCCCGACGAGGTCCCCGAGGAGCACCGCCGGCACCAGCATGAAGATCGCCGCCAGCACCATGCCGATCGCCAGGAGCGGCAGCGTGAACGTGCCCACGAACGCCACGCCGAACGCGGCGAGGTACAGGAAGAACACGGTGATCCCGTAGCGGGACCGGACGGCGGCGAGGACTCGCTGGACCATCGAGGCCCAATCCTATGCCGATCGGCCGCGGGGCCGCAGGGCGCTCGGCCAACGGGCTACACTCGCGGTCCGAAATCCACGGGAGCCACGAACCATGCCTGCAAGCCTCAAGGTCAACTGCGACCGCACCGCCCTCGTCGACGCCCTGGCCCTCGCCTCGGCCGTCGTGCCCTCGCGAACGACCACCCCGGTGCTCACCTGCCTGAAGCTGGTCGGCAAGGACGGCGAGCTGCAGCTGCGCGCCACCGACGGCCAGATCTCGCTCGCCCTCACGGTGCCGGGCGTCGAGGTGGCCTCCGAGGGCGAGGCCCTCGTCCCCGCCGACAAGCTCGGCCAGATCGTGCGCACCTGCGAGGACTCGACCGTCGCGCTCGAGACCGACCGCAACGTGGCCACCGTCCGCGGCGACGGAAGCACCTTCAAGATCTACGGCTACGACCCGAAGGACTACCCCGCCGCGCGCGAGACGCAGGCGGGCGCGGCGTTCGAGGTCACCGCGGAGACGCTCCGGCGCCTGATCGCCCGGACCCTCTTCGCCACCGCCGTCGAGAACGCGCGCTTCGCGATCAACGGCGTCCTCATGGAGCGCAAGGGCAAGCGCATCCGGCTCGTCGGCACCGACGGCAAGCGCCTCGCGGTGGCCGCGGGCGGCTGCTCGGGCGACGGGGACATGACCCTGATCGTCCCCTCCAAGAGCCTGAACATCCTGGTCAAGATGCTCGGCGACCCCGACTCGACCGTCACGATCGGCAAGTCCGACGGCCAGGCCTCGTTCCAGGTGGAGGGCGTCGGCACGCTGGTGACCAGCCTCGTGGAGGGCACCTTCCCCCCGTTCGAGGACGTGATCCCCAAGGACCAGGACAAGCGCGTCACCTTCGACGCCACCGACCTCGCCGCGGCCATCCGCCGCGCCGCCCTGCTCACCAACGAGGAGTCCAAGGGCGTCCGGTTCGCATTCAAGGGCGACACGCTGGTGGTCTCGAGCCGCGCCCCGGAGATGGGCGAGGCGGAGATCCGCGTGCCCATGTCCGGCTACCAGGGCGACGCCATCGAGATCGGCTTCCAGCCGGCCTTCATCATCGACGCCCTCAAGGTCGTCGACGGCCAGCAGGTGATGGTCGAGATGCGAAGCCCGCAGAAGCCCGGCGTCTTCAAGGTGGGCCAGGAGTTCACCTACGTCGTGATGCCGGTGAACGTCGGCTGACCCACCTCGAAGCCGCCCTCGGTCACTTCTTGTACTTCACGCTGCAGCCGTAGGCCTTGGTGGTGGCCGGGGACACCGGCTTGCCGTCCTTCAGCGCCTTGACGGCGGACACGACGTAGTTGGTCGAGCCCTTGTCGTCGATGGCGCCGTCGTAGGCGAGCGTGCCGTCGGCGGCGATCACGTAGCAGTGCGGCGTGGTCTTCGCGCCGTAGGACTTGCCGACCGCGCCGTCGCCGTCGATGAGCGCCGCGGCCTCGACCTTGTTCTTGGCGAGGTAGTCGCCGCTCGCGGCGGGCTTGTCGGCCATGTAGTGCGTCGAGTTGATGAACAGGAAGACGACGTTCGGGTCGATCGCCTTCGAGTCGGACATCATCTTGGCGACGGAGCCGTCCTCCATCTTCTCGCGGCACACCGGGCAGTCGGGGTTGATCCACTCGAGGACCACGACCTTGCCCTTGAAGTCGGCGAGGC
>JBEITQ010000202.1:0-3787 GCA_040374835.1 Phycisphaeraceae bacterium
AGGTGGGGAACCCGTCGGCCTTGCGCAGGACGAAGTCGTCCACCTCGCCGGCCGGGAGCGTTGCCTCGCCGAGGATCTCGTCCTTGATCGTGATGGGCTGCGGCGGGCACTTCAGGCGGATGACGGCCGGGCGGCCCTCGGCAAGCTGCCGCTCGACGGTGTCGCGCGGCAAGGCCATCTGAGACGAGCCGTCGTAGCGATACGCACGGCCGGCGGCCTTCGCCTCGCCACGGCGCGCCTCGAGTTCCTCGGCGGTGTCGAAGGCCCAGTAGGCCTTGCCCTCGTCGACGAGCTTGCGCAGCAGCCGGTCGTAGATCTCGAGCCGCTCGCTCTGGAAGTACGGACCGTTGGGGCCGCCGCCGATCCCGCCCCACTCCGGGCCCTCGTCCCAGTCGATCCCCAGCCACGCGAGGTCCTTGAGGAAGCCGACGCTCGCGGCACCGCTCGAGCGCTTCTGGTCGGTGTCCTCGATGCGAACGAGGAACTTGCCGCCCCTGCCCTTGGCATATGCCCAGCAGAAGAGCGCGGTGCGGGCACCGCCCACGTGGAGATGGCCCGAAGGCGACGGGGCGAAGCGCGTGACGGGGGCCTGGCTCATGGGGACGGGGTAAGGTACCTGCATGCCGGCCACCGTCGGTCTGCTCTCGGACAGCCATGCGCGCTGGGAACGGACCAAGCGGGCCATCGAGGCGCTGCGCGCGCGCGGGGCACGGACCTTCATCCACTGCGGCGACGTCGAGGACGAGCTGGTGCTCGACCAGCTGGCCGGTCTTGACGCGCACCTTGTCTGGGGCAACTGCGACTGGAACCGCGCCAGCCTGGAGCGCTACGCGCGCGACCTCGGGATCGCGGTGCACGGCGATGCCGGCGAGCTGGAGGTCGACGGGAGACGCATCGCGTTCACGCACGGACACGAGCCCGCGCCGATGCGCGACGCGGTGGCGACCGGCGCGGCCTACCTGGTGCACGGCCATACCCACGAGCGCCGGGACGAGCGACGCGGCTCGACGCGCATCGTGAACCCGGGCGCCCTGCACCGGGCACCCACCTACACGGTGGCGCTCCTGGTTCCCGCCGAGGACCGGCTCGACTTCGTGGAGGTTCCGTCATGAGCTCGCCCACCCTCGCCTTCGTGGCGAGCCTCGCCTCGAGCTGGTTCATGGCGGGGCTCATCTGGATCGTGCAGGTGGTGCACTACCCGCTCTTCGGCCGCGTCGGCCGCGAGGGCTTCGCCGCCTACGAGTCGGCACACGCGCGCCTGATCACGCCGATCGTCGGCCCCGCGATGCTGGTCGAGCTGGTGTCGTCGCTGGCCCTGCTCGCCGCCCGGCCACGCGGGATGCCGGCGTGGGCCGCCTGGGCCGGGGTGGCGCTGGTGGGCATCGCGTGGGCCTCGACGGCCTTCGTGCAGGTGCCGCTCCACGGGACGCTCGCCCGCGGGTTCGACGAGGACGCCCACGCGCGGCTCGTCGCGACGAACTGGGTGCGGACCATCGCCTGGAGCGGCCACGCCGCCCTCATGGCGTGGAGCCTGGCGCTCGTGATGGGTGCCTCGACGGCGGAGGCCCGCCCGTGAAGCGCGAGCGCTCTCCCGTGGCCGGGGCGGTCTCGGACGCCATCCGGCGCGGGGCGGTCTCGGCGAAGCTCGCGCGGCGCCGGCTCCGGCGTCCCGCCAACCTGCACGTGCCGCCCGGGACGCTCACGGTGCAGCCGGGCGCCGCGCCCACCAAGGCAACGGTCCTGGCCTTCGGGCCGGGCGGGGTCGCCGAGGGTGCCATCGAGCGTGCCGACCAGATCGACGCGATCGCCGGCGACGCGTCCGTCGTGTGGGTCAACGTCGACGGCCTCGGGAATGCGGAACTCCTGAAGGCGATCGGCGAGCGCTTCGGCATCCACCCGCTGGCGCTCGAGGACGCCACCGACACCAGCCCGCGCGCGAAGGTGGAGACCTTCGACGCGGCCACGTTCGTGGTCATGCCGCTGCCGCACCAGGACGAGCGCGGCTTCTGGACGGAGCAGATGTCGCTCTGGCTCTCCGGACGCCACGTGGTCACCTTCCAGGAGGTCCCGGGCGACGACTGCCTGGAAGCGGTCCGTGCGCGGATCCGGGCCGAGCACGGGCGCATCCGGTCGCGCGATGCGGCGTACCTCGCCTACGCCATCATCGACGCCACCGTCGACGGGTACTTCCCGGCGATCGACCGCGTGGGAACCCTGGTCGAGGACCTCGAGGACGCCGTCTTCCGCCAGCCGACCCAGGCGCAGCTCATGCAGATCCGGCGGGCGCGGTCCGAGCTGATCCGGATGCGCCGGCTGCTCATGCCCGTGCGCGACACGACCATCACCCTGCTCGGCATGGAATCGACCTTCGGCCCGGACGCCCGGCCGTACCTGCGGGACCTGCACGACCACGTGCTCCGGGCGCTCGACCAGGTGGAGACCGACCGATCGATGGCGAACGACCTGCTCGAGATCTACATGACGAGCGTCAACATGAAGCTCGGCGAGACCTCGAAGGTGCTCACCATCATCGCGACGCTCTTCATGCCGCTGAGCTTCATCGCCGGCGTGTACGGCATGAACTTCCGGTTCATGCCCGAGCTCGACTGGCCGCTCGGCTACGCATGGGCCCTGGGACTCATGGGGCTCACCGCCACCGGGCTGGTCATCTACTTCTGGCGCAAGGGCTGGATGCGCGACAGCACGAAGCCGTGACCAGGGGGATCGGCCCGGCGCAGCGCGGCAGGCGCTACTTGCCGGCGGCGGCCTTCGAGGCCTGCTCGGCCTCCTCGGCCGTGGCGGCGACGTAGAGGCTCGAGCGCTCGATCGACATCACGTACTGGCGGTTCAGGTTGAAGGCGTACGCCTTGGTGGCCGCGGCATTCGCCTCGTTCAGCTGCTTCATCGCCAGGTCGAACTGTCCCTGGACGTAGGCCTTGTCCTTGTCCGTGGTCGCGGCGTCGAGCTGCACCTTGAGCGCCGCCGCCTGCTGGCGCAGCTGCTGCAGCGACTGCACCGCCGACTGGAATGCCTGGTTCGCCTGGGCGTCGGCCAGCACGCAGACGCGGGCGGTCTTGGCAGGCTCCGATCCGTCGGCCGGCTTGGCCTGCTTGTCGAGCTCCTCGGGCGTCAGGACGATGAAGACCTCGCTCTTCTCGGGGACCCGCACGTAGTTGCGCAGGATCGAGTAGCCGTAGGTCTTCGCCATCAGCTGGTTGTCGGCGTCGAGCTTCTTGACCGCCTCGTCGAGCTTCGCCTTGAGCGCATCGCGCGCGGCGCCCTCGGGTGCGGCGTTCGCGGCCTCGTTCATCCGCACGATCTCCTGGCGCTGCGCCTGGACCACCTGGACGTTGCGGGTGAACTCGTCGTTGGCGGCCTTGCCCTCGATGGTGGCCACCTTGACGAGCATGGGCTGGGCGGCGGCCGCGGCGTCCGCGGGGGCGCCCGATGCGGGGGCAGG
Organism: Phycisphaeraceae bacterium; assembly: GCA_040374835.1. GTDB lineage: Bacteria > Planctomycetota > Phycisphaerae > Phycisphaerales > SM1A02 > UBA966. The sequence goes on from JBEITQ010000202.1 coordinate 3,461, forward strand.
CGCGGGCGCAGCAGGTGCCGGCGTCACGGCCGGGGTGGTCGACACCCCCGCGGCGGGGGCGACCGGGGCATCCTCCTTGCCGCAGGCGGCGACGGCCAGGGCAACGAAGGCGAGGGAGACGACGCAGGCGGCCGGGCGGCGGGAAGTCATGGGGCGACAGTATCGCCGCTTCCGGCCCCGCCTGCAGGGGTGCCGTCCGAGCTCGAGTCCTCGGCACCGTCGCCATCCGCCTTCTTGGCTTCCTCGTCGTCCGGCACGACGGCACCCAGCCCGAAGATGCGGGCCCCGCCCGGGGGGATCACCGTGGCGGGATTGATCTGCTGGCTC
>JBEITQ010000156.1:0-4969 GCA_040374835.1 Phycisphaeraceae bacterium
CGGCCACCCATCCCGTCCAGCGCGCGGGGCGTGCCATGCCCGAAGGATATCCGTGCAAAAGCGCGCGACGGCCGGCGCAGGGCCGGCCGTCGCGGGAGGTTCAGGCGCGTGCGTGCGCGGTCAGTCCCACGTCGCGTGGTCGGCGAAGTCCCACGTGTTGTTGGTGACCGGCTGGGTGCCCGGCGCGGGGTTGTTCAGGTTGGTCGACCGGCGCTGGATCACCAGCACCGCGTCCCCGTTGCGGCGGCCGCCCGGCGCGCAGCCGGAATCGTTCTTGAACAGGTTGTCCTGCGACTGGTTGTTCACCATCAGGTCAGGGGCGCCGCCGGAGCAGGAAGCCTGCTGCAGGGGACGCGAGTTCTCGGGATAGAAGGTCCGGCCGTAGTCGCAGTGGTTGTCGTTGAAGCCGATGTTGCCGTCCCATTCCTTCTGCGAACCGTGGATCAGCAGCGTCTTCGAGTTGGTGAAGTCGTTGCCGGTCAGCACGCCGCCGCGCGGGCCGCGGTTGCCGATGACGGCGAAGCGCGAGTTGCCCGTGTTCCGCCACTCGGTCGCCCGGCGGATCGTCGGGTCGAGCGGCATCACGCCGTAGGACGTGTTGCTCTGCGTGGTCAGGTCGGCGCGGAAGCCCGTGGTGGGGCTCGGCGCGGTGCCGGTGCCGGCACCTGCCGCGTCGATCGGATCCCAGAAGCAGTCGACCGCCGGGTTGATGCGGTTCATGTTGTACGTGGCGCACGCGATGATCTTGGCGTTGATCTCGGCGGGGGAGACCAGGATCTGCGCGTTCATGTAGCCGCGGGCGAGCATGGCGCCGTGGAGGTTGGCGTGGTTGTTCTGCCGCTCGTCGATGTCGCCGCGGCCGGTCACCGCGCCGATGCGGTTGATCTCGCCGGGCAGGGGCAGGACGCCCTTGCTGTCGTTGGACGCGGTGATCCAGCCGGCGTGGATCTGCTTGAGCTGGGTGCCGTCCTTGACCTGGCGCGCGGTGGCGCGGGCCTTGGCCAGCGCCGGCAGCAGCAGGCCGAGGAGCAGCGCGATGATCGCCATCACGACCAGCAGCTCGACGAGGGTGAAGCCCTTGGTGCGGTTCTTCATGTGGGTGTTTCCTTGGGTCATCGGTTGGGGTGCGTGGGACGCCGGCTCACTGGTTGTCGAGCCGGTCGTACCGCGGCGCGACGGTGGTCTTCGCCATGGTGGCCGACTGGGTCGTGTAGTGGATGCCGAGCATCGCGTCGCCGCCCGACCAGGGGTGGGACGTGGGGTTGAGGCAGCCGTTGCCGGTGAACTCCGCGTTGTCGGTGGTGCCGGCGCAGGCGAACAGGTTGTCCTTGGTCAGGTTGCCGCCGTTGAAGTTGCCGCACTCGTAGAAGCAGCCGTCGGGACGGAACGTCTCGACGAACTCCATGTGGGTGTCGGCATAGCAGACGTTGCCTTCCCAGCTCTTCAGGCCGCCGTGCAGGCGCAGGGTCGGGCTCTGCTCGTACGTGTCGCCGGTGGGGCGGCCGTTGGCGCAGCCGCGGGTGGCCATGTGCGGACGGGTCGAGTCGAGGTTGTTCTTCCAGTGCTGCTGCTTGCGCAGCCCGCAGAGCACCTGGTGGGTGTAGGAGATGTGGCAGGCGCCGTTGCCGGGGGCGGCGTCGATCACCGCGGCCATGCCCGGATCCCAGTAGGTGTCTCCCGCCGGGCGGTACTGCGCGTAGTTGTAGGCGAGGTACGGGGCGATGACCGGGTTGACCTCGGTCGGCCCCACCAGGATGTCGGTGTTGAAGAGTTCCTGCGCCACGCACGACGAGAACAGCGCCTGCGAGGTGTTGCGGGTGAAGTCCTCGTCGCCCTCGCCGGGGACCTGCTGGCCGTTGTAGGCCAGGCGGTTGATCATGCCCGGGGTGGGCAGCTTGCCGCCCTTGGTCTCGTTGGCCTTGCCGACCATGGCGGTGTGGACCTGCTTGATCTGGTTGGAGTCCTTCACCGTCTTCGCCGTCTGCTGGGCCTTGGCAAGTGCCGGCAGCAGCAGTCCGACGAGCAGGGCGATGATGGCGACCACCACCAGCAGCTCAACCAGCGTGAATGCGCGCTTCTTCATGGTTCTCTCCTGACTCGGTCCTCGGGCCCGACGATCGGGCCCGACTCGGTTGGGTGACTTCCTGCACGACCCGCCCCGGAGGCCTGCACGCGCAGGTGGGGCGGAAACAACGGTTCCGGCAACGCGGCCATGGCCCAGCCCCGCCGGCATGGACCGGAGGCGCGGAACCCTGGCATCCCGCAGTCGCGCCCGCCGCGGGGCGCGGAGGCGTGGCCACGGACGCGAGGCGTCAAGTGGAAGGGGTGCGCGATGTCGGCGCAGGCGATGCCGTGAGGGTCACGGACCAGCGAGGGTCCGTGCCGGGGCGCTGCTCGGGTGCGGCGCATTCATGGCATCAGTGCATTCGGTTCGGACCTCGTTGGGAGGCCGGGTCCCGTGGGGACCTCGAAGATGCCGCGTCGAGCGTTGTCGTCTGGGCTTCCAGGCGCGTCGGGATGTCGGGCGGGCGGCCGAAGCCGCGCGCGCCCGGGGAACCATACGTGGAACGGCAGGTGCATGGTGCGCGCGGATTGGGCCCGCGCGCGGATTTTCTTGGGAGGCGCGCCATGAGCGCAGCCCGATAATCACGAATCGTTGGTTCCTCGGGCGCCTTTAGGATCCGCCGCATGTCCTTCCACGACAACCTTGCCGCCCTCGGCCTGACGCTCCCGCCCGCCCCCAAGCCGGTCGCGGCCTACGTGCCGGCGGTCCGGTCGGGCAACCTCGTCTACGTCTCCGGCCAGCTGCCGATGCGCGACGGCACGCTGATGGCCACGGGCCCCGTGCCGTCCAGGTGCACCCTCGAGCAGGCGCAGGCCGCCGCCCGGCAGTGCGTCCTCAACGGCCTCGCGGTGCTTGGCGACCAGCTCGGCGGCGACTTCTCCCGCGTGGTGCGCGTGGTTCGGGTCGGCGCGTTCGTCCAGTCCGACGACGGGTTCGTCGACCAGCCGAAGGTGGCCAACGGCGGCAGCGAGCTGCTCCAGCAGCTCTTCGGCGAGGCCGGCCGGCACGCGCGTGCGGCGGTCGGCACCAACGCGCTGCCGCTCGGGGCGAGCGTCGAGATCGAGCTCCTCGTCGAGGTGCGCTGAGGCGCCGGGGCGCCGCCGTCAGCGGCGCATCATCAGCAGGACCATCACCGCGTTCGCCGCCAGGCTCAGCGCCAGCAGCGCGGCGACCGCGATGCCCACGGGCGTCGAGAGAAGGCCCGGGCCGCGCGGCACCGAGGCGATCTGCAGGTCGGAGTCCTGCGGCCCCTCGATCGCGGCGACGCCGCCGCCCGGCGCATCGAGCTTCGGCCGCGCGTGCACCGGGGACTCGCCCGCGGCGACGAGGTCGAGGTCCTCGATCAGGTGCTCGGTGGAGTGGTAGCGCTCGCGCGGGTCCTTGGCGAGCATCATCTCGATGATCATCGAGATGCCGCCGGAGAGCGACTCCGCCACCTGGTCGGGCGGCAGCGGCTGCTCCTTGAGGTGCTTGTGCATCACCTCCTTCGGGGTCGTGCCCTCGAAGGGGACGCGGCCCGTCACCATGTGGTAGAGCGTCGCGCCGAGGCCGTAGATGTCGGTGGCCGGCGTCACCGGCTGCGCGCGGATCTGCTCGGGCGAGATGTAGTAGGGGGTGCCGAAGATCTTCCCCTTCTCCTCGCTCGCCGCGGTGGCGTCGTCGCCCGCGCGGGCGAGGCCGAGGTCGGCGAGCTTCACCACGCCCGCCTTGTTGATCATCAGGTTCTTCGGCTTGACGTCGCGGTGGATGAAGCCCTTGGCGTGCGCGTGGCTCAGCGCGCTCGCGGCCTGGCGCGCGATGCGCAGCGCGTCGGCCTCGGGGATCCGCCGCTTCGCCTGGATGCGGTCGAACACCGTGTCCCCGTCGATGTACTCCATCACGAAGTAGTACATGCCGTTGGGCGCGCGGCCGACGTCGTACGCCGCCACGATGTTCGGGTCGTTGAGCCGCGCGGCCGCCTTGCCTTCCTTGAAGAAGCGGTCGATGTACAGCGGGTCGCGCGCGAACTTCGGCGGCAGCAGCTTGATGGCCACCAGCCGGTCGAGGCTCTCCTGGCGCGCGAGCACCACGGTGCCCATCGCGCCCGCGCCGAGCTTGCGCACGAAGCGGTAGCCCGGGATGAGGGGCTCGGTCGACACCGCGGCCGCGGCGACCATGCTCGAGCCCGAGGGATCGGGCCCCGCGCCGCCCGCGGCGTCGTCGCGGACCCATGCGCGCAGCGTCTCGATCTGCTCCGCGCTCAGCACGCCCCGGCGCGCGAACACCTCGGCGAACCTCGACGCCCGCTCTTCCTTGGGCAGCTGCTTCAGCTCCTCGAAGGCCATGATCACCTGCTCGCGCGAGGCGAGGCCGCGCTCGACCGCGGCGCGGCCGATCAGCGTCTCCACCGAGTGGCGCACCTGCCCGGCCAGCGTGGTTCCGAGCCGCGCGCGGTCGGCCGCTCGGGCGTCGTTCCCGGAACTCGGTGCGGGCTGGTCGGAGGGAACGGTCACGGTCGTCGGGGTTGGAGGTGCCCCGCGGTCGGCGTCGGGCGCAGGGGGACAACTATACTTTGGCTCCTGCGCGTGACCCCCACGCCCGACGTCGTGCTCGCCAGTTCCTCTCCGCGGCGCCAGGCCATCCTGTCCGCCGCCGGAATCCGCTTCGAGGTGCTGCCGCCGGCGATCGACGATGCGCTGCTGCCGGCGGCCACGGACGACCCCGCGCGCCTGACCATGGGGCTCGCGTGGTTCAAGGCCCGCCAGGTGCTGTCGGCCCTCGCGCCGCGCGGCGAGGCCGGCGCGCCGCGCCTGGTGCTCGCCGCCGACACCGTCTGCGTGGTGGACGGCCGCATCGTGGGCAAGCCTGCCGATGCCGGCGACGCCCGTGCCATGGTGCGGGCGCTCGAGGGCCGCTCGCACGACG
>JBEITQ010000143.1:0-5659 GCA_040374835.1 Phycisphaeraceae bacterium
GCCGGAGAAGCAGTACAGCAGGTCGCGGGGTCCGTCGGCCCACTCGACGCCTCGACGGCCGAGCAGTCGTCCGAGCCGCGAGGGATTCGGCTGGAACGGCAGGAACGCGAGGTCCCCCGGGAACAGCTCCGACGTCGACTCGAGCACGATGAGCGTGAACCGCTCGTCGAGCCACCCGTACTGCTTCGGGTACGGCCGGTTCCAGGCATGGTTTTCCCATTGCGACCGACGGCGTTGTCCGTAGTCGCCCGTCGCGAGCACCAGCGTTCGTCCGCGATCGATTCCGGGCAGCCGGAGGATCCACTCGCCCGGGTCGGGCCGGCGGCGGTTGAACTGCCAGTGGATCAGGTTGATCGGCAGCAGCGCCCAGTCCGCGTCGTCCAGGCTTCGGGTGGCGTACCGGCGCAGGCGTCCTTCCACCTGACGCCGGAACTCACGATGGGCCCGGATGGGGCGCCTTCGCTCGACGCGCCAGCGCTCGGGATGGATCGAATGCACGAAGATTTTCACGGCGATCGGCTCCCCGGGGATCCGCGCGGTCCGAGACCGCGCGGGCCAGCAGGCTACCGAGGCGCCGTTGGCGGGGCATGCTGGACCTTGCCGGCGCTATACTCCGGGCGAACCTGCGGATGTGGCGAAACTGGCAGACGCGCTAGATTCAGGTTCTAGTGGGGTAACACCCATGGAGGTTCAAGTCCTCTCATCCGCATTGCGGGCTCCCGTTCGGGGGCCCGCGCTCGCTTTTGGCCCGTGACGGCTACCGTGGGAAGCCCGATGCGCGCGTACCTCGACTGCAACGCGACCACGCCGCCGCTGCCCGAAGTGGTGTCGGCGGTGACCGCGTCGCTCGTCGACGGGTGGGGAAACCCGTCGAGCGTGCACCGCGCCGGGATCGACGCACGGCACGCGGTGGAACTGGCGCGCGAGTCGGTGGCCCGGCTGCTCGGTGCCCGTCCGGGCGAGGTGGTGTTCACGGGCGGGGGCACGGAGAGCGCGTCGCTGGCGATCGCCGGCACGCTCGATGCGCTCGGCGGTCCGCGCACCATCGTGTCGATGCGCACGGAGCACAGCGCCGTGCGCGAGGCGTGCGAGGCGCTCGAGGCGCGCGGGCGCGCGCGCGTGGAATGGGTGCCCTCGGCCGCGGGCGGCGTGATCGACCTGGCGGCGCTCGAGGCGGCGCTCGACGCCCATGGCGGGGACGTGGCGCTCGTCAGCGTGATGGCAGCGAACAACGAGACCGGCGTGCTGCAGCCGCTGCAGGCGATCGGCGAACGGTGCCGGGCGCGCGGCGTCCGGTTCCACTGCGACGCGACGCAGTGGGTGGGCCGCATGCCGACGGCGCTCGCGGGGATGCCGGTCGACCTGGTGACGGCCTCGGCGCACAAGTTCCACGGCCCGAAGGGGGTCGGCGCGCTGTGGGTGCGGTCCGGCGTCCGCGTGGCACCGCAGGTGGTCGGTGGCCCGCAGGAGCGCGATCGCCGCGGCGGCACGGAGAACGTGCCGGGCATCGTCGGGATGGGCGCGGCGGCGGAGGCGGCGCTCGCCTGGCTGTCGGATCCCGCGCATCGCGAGGCGGGCGCGGCGCGCCGCGACCGGCTCGAGCGCGCGATCCTGGCCGCCGTTCCCGACGCGGTGGTGAACGGCGCCGGCGCCGCACGGCTCTGGAACACGACGAACATCGGGTTCCCGGGCCTGGAGGCCGAGGCGATCCTGCTGCTCCTGTCCGAGCGCGGCGTGATGGCGAGCGCCGGGGCGGCCTGCTCGAGCGGATCGCTCGACCCGTCGCCGGTGCTGCTGGCGATGGGCGTGCCGCCGCGCGTGGCGCACGGGAGCATCCGCCTCAGCATCTCGCGCCTCACCACCGACGATGAGGTCGCGCATGCCGCCGAGGCGATCCCGGCGTGCATCGCCCGGCTGCGCCGCTCGGGCGGTGCGGGCTAGCATCGCCCCCATGCGGAGCGTGACGATTCCACGGTTGCTTCGAGCCGTCCTGCTGTCGGTCGCCGTCCTCCTGCCGGCCGCGTTCGCCCGCCCGGCGCACGCGCAGGGTGCGATCGGCATCGCCACGTCGATCACGGTGCAGCAGTTCATGACCGACCTCATGAACTACGGCACGTGGACCGCCGACAAGACCTGGGGATGGGTGTGGCAGCCGCGCGGCGTGCTGCCCGGCTGGCGTCCCTACGCGCAGGGACAGTGGCAGGTCGCCGAGGGCTACGGCCTCTACTGGCACAGCTACGAACCCTTCGGCTGGGCCGTCTACCACTACGGGCGCTGGGCGTGGTGGGACCACCGCGGCTGGGTGTGGATCCCGGACAAGACCTGGGGCCCCGGGTTCGTGAACTGGGCGTACGGCGAGGGGTACGTGGCGTGGACGCCGATGGCCCCGACGCAGCCGGGAAACCAGTCGATCGCCAACGGCTCCTGCGACAACCCGCCGTGGCAGTGGATGATCGTGCCGCAGGCCTCGCTCCTGACGTCGAACGTGTGGCAGTGGGCGGCGCCGTCGGCGCGCAACGCCAACCTGATGCCGAGCCTCAAGCAGAACACCGTCTACACCGGCGTCAGCGACTACAGCATCCCCAAGGACATGCTGCTGGCGATCGCCGGCAACAGCGACCCGGCGCAGCCGATCGACTTCGTGATGACGCCGCTCGCGGTCACGCGCGGCGACACGCGCGGACTGATCCTGGCGTACGCGCCGGTGCTGACCGGCGCCGCGCCGCCGCTCGGCTCGCAGTTCCGCGTGGGTGCGCCGCCCCCGCCGCACGCTCCGCCGCCGCCCTCGCGGCCGGCGCCGCCGCTTCCGCCCACCTGGCGGCCGGTGGCGCCCACGCAGGGATGCACGGAGGCGCAGGCGGAGGCGCGCACCAGCCAGCTGCTGGCCGTCTACCGCAACGGCCAGGCGCAGCGCGTGGCGCTTGCGCAGAGCATGGATCCCTATTCGCCGCCCATCAGCACCTGGAACATGAGCAACGCCCAGGGCTGGCATGCCAACGACCAGCGCGAGCTGGCCGCGCAGGACGAGCGCGAGCAGGCGCTGGTGCGCGGCGGCGCCTACGGCGGATCGCCCTACGCGCCGCCGCAGCAGCCGAAGTCGTACCAGTCGCCGTGAGCGCGCCGGGCCCGGCTCAGGCGCGGCCGCGCCAGCCTCGGTAGCGGCGCACGAGCGCGTCGGTGCTCGGGTCGGGGCCGGCCGCGGCGGGACCGTCGAGGAGCGGGAGCAGGGCGCCCGCCACCTTCTTGCCGAGCTCGACGCCCCACTGGTCGAAGCTGTTGATGTCCCACACCGAGCCGGCGGTGAAGGTGGCGTGCTCGTAGAGCGCGACGAGGCGCCCGAGCGCACGCGGCGTGCGCTCGCGCAGGAGCAGGAAGCTCGTCGGGCGGTTGCCCGGCATCACCTTCGGCTCGACGAGTCGGTCGGGCGTGCCGAGGGCGCGCAGCTCGTCCGCGGTCTGCCCGAAGGCCATCACGCGCGCCTGCGCGAACGCGTTGGCCAGGAGCATGTCGTGCATGCCGAGGCTGTCGAAGCCGGGCGTCGCGAATGCGATGATGTCCGCGGGGACCGTGAAGGTTCCCTGGTGGAGCATCTGGAAGAAGGCGTGCTGGCCGTTCGTGCCCGGCTCGCCCCAGATGACCGGGCACGTCGGCCACGACACGGGCGTGCCGTCGAGGCGGACGCGCTTGCCGTTGGACTCCATCTCGAGCTGCTGCAGGTAGGCGGCGAAGCGGTGCAGGTGCTGGCAGTAGGGCAGGATCGCGTGGGCGCCGAATCCCATGTAGCCCGCGTTCCAGACCTGCAGCAGGCCCATGAGGACCGGGAGGTTCCGTTCCGGCGGCGCCTCCAGGAAGTGCCGGTCCATCTCGTGGAAGCCCGCGAGCATGTCCCGGAACGCGTCGGGGCCGATGGCGACCATCGTCGACAGCCCGATCGCGCTGTCCATCGAGTAGCGGCCGCCGACCCAGTCCCAGAAGGCGAACATGTTCGCCGGGTCGATGCCGAACGCCTTCACCAGGTCGGCCGCGGTCGAGACCGCGACGAAGTGCCGGGAGACGCTGCGCTCGTCGCCGCCGAACGCCGCCAGGCTCCACGCGCGCGCGGTGCGCGCGTTGGCCATCGTCTCCTGCGTGGTGAAGGTCTTGCTCGCGACGACGAAGAGCGTCTCCGCGGGATCGAGCCCCGCGACCTTCGCGTGGAAGTCGCCGGGGTCGACGTTCGAGACGAAGCGGAACGAGAGGCCGGGATGGACGCGGTCGAGGAGCGCCTCGTGCGCCATGGCCGGGCCGAGGTCGCTTCCGCCGATCCCGATGTTGACGACGTGGCGGATCGGCCGGCCGCCGTGGCCCTTCCACGCGCCGGATCGGACCGCGTCCGCGAACGACGCCATGCGGTCGAGCACCGCGTGCACGTCCGGCACCACGTCCCGTCCGTCCGTGCGCATGACCGTCCCGCGCGGGGCGCGCAGCGCGACATGGAGCACGGCGCGGTCCTCGGTGACGTTGATGCGCTCGCCGGCGAACATCGCGGCGCGGCGCCGGGCGAACGGAGACTGCCCGAGCAGGGCGAGGAGGTCCGCGAGCGCCGCGCGGTCGATGCGCTGCTTGCTGAAGTCGAGGTGCACGTCGTGCGCCTCGGCGCGCATCGACTCGGCGCGCGTCGGGTCGAGGTCGAAGAGGCCTCGCAGGTGCGCCCGCCCGAGGCGCGCGGCGTGCGCGACGAGGAGGCGGTGCGCGGGCAGCGCGTCGAGCGGCGGGGAGTCGGCCATGGCGGGCCGTAGGATAGGAGCATGCCCGACACCGTCCCGACCGCCGTGCTGGCGATGACCGGCCAGTCCATCTGGGTGGACAACATCACGCGCGACATGCTGCGCGGCCAGCTGCAGGAGTACATCGCGCGCTGGTCCGTGGTCGGCCTGACCTCGAACCCGACGATCTTCGCCAAGGCGATCGCGGGCAGCCGCGACTACGACGCGCAGGTGGCGGAGCTTGCCGCGCGCGGCATGGACGAGGAGGCGATCTTCTTCGAGCTGGCGCTGTCCGACCTGGGGCGCGCGTGCGAGCTGTTCCGCCCGACGTTCGACCGCACCGGCGGCGTCGACGGCTGGTGCTCGCTCGAGGTGAGCCCGCTGCTCGCCTACGACGCCCGCAGCACCGTGGAGCAGGCGGTGGCGCTGCACGCGCGCGCGGGCCGGCCGAACCTCTTCATCAAGGTGCCCGGTACCGCCGAAGGCGTCCCGGCGGTCGAGGAGCTCACCTGGCGGGGCATTCCGGTCAACGTCACGCTCCTCTTCTCGACGGCGCACTGGCGCGCGGCGGCCGAGGCGTACCTCCGTGGCCTGGAGCGCCGCGCGGCGGAGGGCAAGTCCCTCGACGTCTGCAGCGTGGCGAGCCTCTTCATCTCCCGCTGGGACACGCTGCTCGACGCCAGGCTGCCGGCCGCCCTGAAGAACCGGATCGGGCTCGGGATCGGCGCCGACTGCTACGCGGAGTACGTGGCCATGCATGCCTCGCCCCGGTGGATGGCGCTCGAGGCGAAGGGCGCTCGCCCGCAGCGGCTCCTCTTCGCGAGCACCAGCACGAAGGACCCGGCGCTCCCGGCGACGCTCTACGCCGCCGGCCTGGCGGCGCCGCGCCCGGTGGACACCATGCCCGAGGCCAC
>JBEITQ010000020.1:0-15651 GCA_040374835.1 Phycisphaeraceae bacterium
CCCCAGCTCGTGGTGGGTGGCGCCGGCGCGCCCGCGCCCGGCCCAGCCGGGGGCGGGGTGGGCGGGGCGGGTCGCCGCGGCGGTCCCCCCCGCGGCTTGCGGGGGGGCCGCGAGCCCCGCGCCCCACGGCGGCGCGATGACCGTGGCACATGGGCCCCAGGCCCCGAGGAGCGCACCGAGGTCGTCGCCATCGACCACGCCGTCGCCATTGATGTCGGCCGTGCAACGGGCCGGCACGTTCTGCGCGGCCGCGGCGGACGCGAGGGCCCACGAGGCGGCGGAACCGAGCCCCACCGCGTTGGCCTGCGGCACCATCCGGTCGATCACCGGCCACGCGGCGATGCCGAGGCCGAGGACGCAGAGACCGACGCCGGTGGGGATGCGCTTCATGGATTCCGTGTCTCCGGGGGATTGCGAAGGTACCGGGCCCGAACGGACGCGGCCAAGGCAATTCCTGCCGTCCATACGTCCCGAAACTCCGCAGGGTTCGCCATGGCCCGACGCACGCCGGGCGCACCGGACCGGACGCTATCGTGGCCCCCTCCATGGGCCTGCCCGCTCACGCCCTCCTCGCCCAATCGCCGGTGATCGACGCCCTTGCGGTGCTCGCCTTCGGCTACGTGGCGCTGGTGGGGGTGTCCGCGGTCCGGGACCGTGCCGCCCCCCGGATGGCGTATGGGACCTCCCTCCTGGTGGCAGTGGCCGCGGGATTCGTGGCGTGGCTCGGGATCGACGCGGAGATCCCGATCACGGTGTCCCGCCCGTCGGGCGACGCCACGTACGTCGTGGACATCCCCGTGCTCCGCACGCTTGCCGAGCTGGCGATGGCGTCCGCGCTGGGCGCGCTCGTCGGGCGGCTCGGCGACACGGCGCTCGTCGCCGCCGGACGCGAGCCCATGCTGCGCGTCCAGCACACCGCGCTGTGGCTTGGCGCGGTGCTTCTCGGCGTCGTCATCCTCTACCAGGTGCACTTCGCGGCCACGCTTCCGGTGCGCACGCTCGTCCTCTCCGTGGGCGGCGCCTCGGTCTTCATCGTGGGCCTGGCGCTGCAGTCGACGCTCGGCAACGTGTTCGCGGGCTACTCCCTCCAGACATCGCGCGTCCTGCGCAAGGGAGACATCGTGCAGATGGGGCACCGCGGCCCCATCGGCACGGTGTGGGACAGCACGCTCGGCACCACGCGCATCCTGCTGCGCGACGGCGAGCTGCTCGTGCTCCCGAACAGCGCCGTCCTGCAGAAGGACTTCATGAACCTGGACCAGCCCCACCGGCGGCTGCGCCAGTCGATCCAGGTGGGCGTGAGCTACGACGCGCCGCCCGCGGTGGTGAAGGACGTCGCCCTGTCCGTGCTGCATGCGGAGCCGCTGGTGCTGAAGACACCGGAACCCGAAGTCTGGGTGGGAGACTTCGCGGAGTCGTCGGTGACCTACGACCTGCGCTTCTGGGTCCCGAGCTTCCGCGACCGGGATGCCGCCAACGACCGCATCCGCACGCGGCTGTGGTACGCGCTTCGGGACGCCGGCCTGGAGATCCCGGTCCCCATCCGGACGCTGCGGATGACCGACGCCGCGGACACGCGCGCGCGCGAGGAGGCCGCCGCCGAGCGCACCGCGGCGGCCATCGACGCGCTGCGCGGGTGCCCGCTGTTCGACGACCGCTCGATCTCGGCCGACGAGCGCCGCGAGCTGGCGCGCGCCGCGGTGGAGCGGCGCTGGGACGCGGCCGAGGCCATCGTCCGCCGCGGCGACCATTCGGACGCCATGTACGTCATCGCCGACGGCAGCTGCGAGGTGCGCCTGCCGGACGGCGGCACCATTGCCCTGGAGGTGGGCGGGCACTTCGGCGAGATCGCCCTGCTCCTGCGGCAGGAACGCACGGCCGACGTCGTCGCGGGGCCGTCCGGCGCCACCGTGCTGCGGCTGCCGCGCGCAAGCGTCGCGCCGATCCTTGCGCGTCGGCCCGAGTTCCGAGAGCGGGTCGGCACCGTCGCCACGCAGCGGCGCGACGAGACCGTGGGCGGCGGCGCGACGGCAGCGATCCCCGCACGCCGAGGCGGGTTGCTCCGCGAGCTGCTGCGCCTCCTGCGGCCCTTCTGAAGCCGTCGCGCACGGGCCGCGGGGTACACTCCGGCATGCAGATTTCCGCAGAGATTCCCGTCGCAACGGCCGCTGACCTGCAGCCGCTCGCGGGGGAGGATCCGCCGACCGCCGTGCTGCGCGTGGTGAGCGCCCGGGGCGGACTGGCACAGACGCTCCGGCCCAACGGCCGCCCGGGCAGCGTGCTCGTCACCGATCCGGCGCTCGTCAAGCAGGTGCTGGTGCGCGGGTCGATGGACGAGGACCTCGGGCTCATCCGGAACTTCGCGCTGCGCGCCGCGGCGCCCCACGGACTCATCTCGCTCACCGGGCAGGAGCACCGGAAGGTGCGCGTGGCGATGGCGCCGTGCTTCCGGGGCTCGGGGCTTGCCCCGCTGCAGGACGCCCTGGACCGCCGGCTCGAGGGCGGGCTGGACGAATGGCCGGTCGGCGAGTCCGCGAGCTCCGCGAAGCTCGTGCTGGACCTCATGACCAAGGTCTTCATGGAATGGGTGCTCGGCCCGCTCGAGCCCGGGCGCGAGCGTGCCCTGTGCGCGGCGGAACAGTCGCTCCTTGAGGTCTTCCACCACGCGATCCCCGACCTGAACCAGCTGTGGCCCGGCTCCGACGGCGAGGGGCCCGTGTCCTTCGAACAGATGGTGAGCCGCTTCTTCGCCCTCCGGACGCTGATCTCCGACACGGTCGAGGAGGCGCCGCGCGGCATGATGGCGCAGCTCGACCAGATGCTGCCGCCGCAGGGCGAGGGCCTGCCGCGGAGCGCCCAGCTGACCGACCACGCGATTCATCTCCTGCTCGCGGGCCTCGACACCGTCTCGCAGACGACGGGCCTGCTGCTCCACCACCTCGGCGAGAACCCCGAGCACGTCGACCGCATCGCGGCCGAGGCGAAGCTCGGCGGCGAGCAGCCGTTCACGGAGGCATGCATCAAGGAGATCCTGCGCCTCTACGCGGGCGTGCCCGTGGCCGTGCGCGTCACCGGCCGGCCGGTCGAGGTGCGCGGGCTGGTGATCCCGGCGCACCGGCCGCTGATGGCGTTCCTGATCTGCATGCAGCGAGACGCGCGCAGCTTCGAGCGGCCGCTCGAGTTCCTCCCCGAACGGTGGCTGGAGGGATCGACGCTCTTCATGGACCCCTCGGCCTACATGCCCTTCGGCACCGGACCGCACATCTGCCTGGGCGAGACGGCTGCCAAGCTCATCATGCGCCGGCTGGTTCCCGCGATCTGCAGCCGCTTCGCGCTCCGTACCGAGACGCCGGGACTGGTGCCGGTCCTCGTGCGCATCGTGGCGCTGCCGATGCGCGCGCCGAAGATCACGCTCTCGCGCCGATGATCGCCGCGGCCGCCCTGGTCATCGCCTCGATCGGCGCGGCACGGGCGCCCGCCGCCTCCGCGGCCGGCGCGTCACCCAAGGCGTTCGACCACGTGATCGTGCTGAGCGTGGACGGACTGCGGCCGGACGCGATCGACGGACCGGAGGACGGCCCCCTGCCCGGCTTCCGACGCATGCTGCGCGGCCCGCACACGCTGCAGGCACGCACCGACCCGGACACCACCATCACCCTGCCGAACCACGTCTCGATGCTGACCTCCCGTCCGCTGGGCGGGCCCGGCGGCCACGGGTGGTCGGAGAACAACGATCCGCCCGCGGTGCGGCACGGCGGCACGCTGCACCTGCGCAAGGGCGCCTACGTGGCCGGGATGTTCGACGTGGCACACGACCATGGGGTGGCCACGGCGGTGATCGCCACGAAGTCGAAGTTCTCCCTGATCGCCCAGAGCTACGACGGCACGGCCGGCGCGCCGGACACCACCGGCCCGGACGACGGGAAGGCCAAGGTCGATCTCTTCGCCTGCACGCGCGCCACGCCGGACGCGTTCCGCCTGGCCGCCGCGCAGCTTCGCTCGGGAGCGCCGCGGACGCTGACGCTGCTGCACATCGCCGAGACGGACTCGACCGGCCACGCGCATGCCTGGGACATGGCGAGCGGCAGCCGGTACCGGACGGCCGTCGCCAACGTCGATGCGGCGCTCGACGGGTTCCTGCAGGCGCTCGACGCGGAACCATCCCTGAAGGGCCGCGTGGCGATCGTCATGACCGCCGACCACGGCGGCGGTGCGCCTCCGCTCTCGCACACCGAGCCGCGGGCGGCGGTCAACTTCCTCATTCCCTTCGCGGTGTGGCTCGGGCAGGATGGCGCCCCGGAGGAACTGGTGGCCCTGAACGCCGATCGCCGCGCCGTGGTGCCCGCCAGCGAGCACGTCCCGCTCGAGGCCGTGCCGCCGCCGATCCGCAGCGCGGAGGCGGGAAACCTGGCCCTGCAGCTCATGGGCCTCCCCGCCATCCCGGGTTCGTCGGCCAATGCCGCGCAGGACCTTCGCCTGGCGCCGGCGCCGGCGGCGCGGACGGCCCCCGTGCCATGACCGCCGCCCGCCCCGTCGACGGCGGCACGTGCCATGTGTTCCACGCCTTCGAGGCCGGGCTCGCGGTCGACCTCGACCGGGCCGCCGCCGCGGTGCGCGGGGCGCGCCGGACGGGGCTGCAGTCGCGCGACGGGCAGCCGATGCCCGCCGACTTCGCGCCGCAGCCGGTGACGTTCACGGTGGAGGCGGACCCGGTGGCCTGCGGCGCCGTGCGTTCAAGCGGCATCGCCCACGTCACCGTCTACGACTTCGGCGCGCTCTCGGTGCGGCTCGACCTGCCGCTTGCCGGGTCCGCGGACGCACTGCCGACGCTCGCGCGCGCCCTCGTCGGCAATGCCGCGGTGCTCCAGGCGGCGCGCGACGCGGCGGAACGCGCGCTCGCCATGCTGGGGGACGCGGTCGAGCGCCCGGCCCTGGCGGGCTCGACCGAGGACTACGTCGTGTTCGCGCTGCCGCCGGTCGGTGGCTCGGCCACGCTGCGGGACGGCCTGCCGGACCAGCTGCTGGCGCGCATCCTGCGCGCCGAGGAGGCGTCGCTGGCCCACGAGACGGTGGTCGACGCCCTCTCGGCGAGCGTGAGCTGGGGCGACGAGGACCTGGCCGTCGTCGACTGGAACGGCGCCGTCGTGGTCGACCGCAGCCCCGCGGACGCGCTGGCCATCCTGGAGTTCGCCAACGCGGAGCTCGTGGAGATGCGCTGGCTGGACGACCGGCTCGACCGCGCCCTGGAGGAGGCATTCCAGGCCGCGGCGGCATCGATGCGCGGGCCGAGGATCCTGGCCGTCAAGACGGCGCGCCAGTCCCGGCGCATCGCCGAGCTGCAGATCGACGCCGCGGCGCTCTACGAGTCCGTGGACAACGCCCTGAAGCTCTTCGGGGACCAGTGGGTGGCGCGCCTCCACCAGGCGGCCACGCGCCGGCTGCACATCGAGGACTACGAGCGATCCGTCCTCCGCAAGATCGCCACGCTCGAGTCCGTCTACGGCAAGGTCCGCGACCGGCAGGTGCAGATCCGCGCGGAACTGCTCGAGATCGTCATCATCCTGCTGATCGCCTTCGAGGTCGTGAGGAGCCTGTGGCCATGAGGAACGCCGCCGCCGCCGTCGTCGCCGCCTGCCTGCTCGCCGCCTGCACCACCGTGAGCGGGACGGGCAGGAAGCAGCTGAACGTGCTCTCGCGCGAGCAGGAGTTCAGCCTTGGCACCGACGCCTACGGCGAGATGCTGGGGGAGAAGGGCGTGGTGCGCCTGCGCGCCGGGCCCGAGTTCGACCGCGTCCAGCGCATCGCCGGCCGGATCGAGGACGCGGCGGAGCGGCTGCATCCACGCGCCGTGCAGGGCTTCGAGTGGGAGTGGGCCGTCATCCGCGACGACGCCACGGTCAACGCCTGGGCCCTGCCGGGCGGCAAGAGCGCCGTCTACACGGGCATGCTGCGGGTGGCCGCCGACGACGACCAGCTCGCGGCCGTGATGGGCCACGAGGCGGCGCACGCCATCGCGCGGCACTCCGGCGAACGGGTCTCCGGCGACCTCATGCTGCAGGGTGCGCTCCAGGGCGCCTCGATCGCCCTCGGCGACATGTCGCCCGGCGCGCAGCGGGCCACCATGATGGCCCTCGGCCTCACCTCCCAGTACGGGGTCGCCCTGCCATGGAGCCGCATGCAGGAGAGCGAGGCCGACGAGATGGGCCTCCTGATTGCCGCGGACGCGGGATACGACCCCCGTGCGGCCGTCACCCTCTGGCAGCGCATGGCCGAACAGTCCGGGAGCCCGCCGGAGTTCCTGTCCACCCACCCCAGCGAGAACACGCGCATCGCCCGCCTGCAGAAGCTGATGCCCCGGGCGCTCGCGGCCTGGGAGGCGGCCAAGGCGCGTGACGGCGGGGCGGCTTCGCGGTAAGGTTCGCGGTCCGCATCCAGGGACCACGATGGCCACCAAGAGCACCCGCCGCCCCGTCAAGCACGCCCGCACCGCCTCCGGCCGCAAGGCCGCGCCCGCCACGCTCCGCAAGGGGCACGAGGCGGTGATCCGCGACTTCATGCGGCACCACTACCGTCACTTCAACGCCGCGTCGGTGATCGACGCCGCGGACGGCTACGTGAAGCACGTGAACTCGGGCGGCAAGATGCTGGTCACCCTGGCCGGCGCGATGAGCACGGCGGAACTCGGCCTGAGCCTCGCCGAGATGATCCGCCGCGACAAGGTGCACCTGATCTGCTGCACGGGCGCCAACCTTGAGGAGGACATCTTCAACCTGGTGGCCCACGACCACTACGAGCGCGTGCCCGACTGGCGCCAGCTCTCCACCGAGGGCGAGGTCAAGCTCTACGACAAGCACCTCAACCGCGTCACCGACACGTGCATCCCGGAGGAGGAGGCGATCCGCCGGCTGGAGAAGGCGGTGCTCGACGAGTGGAAGCGCGCCGACGCCAAGGGCGAGCGCTACTTCCCGCACGAGTTCTTCTACCGGATCCTGCTTTCGGGACGCCTGAAGAAGCACTACCAGATCGACCCGAGGAACTCCTGGCTGCTCGCCGCCGCCGAGAAGAACCTGCCGATCTTCGTCCCCGGCTGGGAGGACTCGACGCTCGGCAACATCTTCGCGGCCCACTGCATCGAGGGCACGGTCCGCAACGTGCACACCGTGCGCACCGGCATCGAGTACATGATGGCGCTGGCGGAGTACTACACCCAGGCGACCAAGCGCAGCTCGATCGGCTTCTTCCAGATCGGCGGCGGCATCGCCGGCGACTTCCCCATCTGCGTGGTGCCCATGCTCCACCAGGACCTGCGCCGCTCGAAGGTGCCGCTCTGGGGCTACTTCTGCCAGATCTCCGACAGCACCACGAGCTACGGCAGCTACTCCGGCGCCACCCCGAACGAGAAGATCACCTGGGGCAAGCTCGGGCCGAAGACCCCGCGCTTCATCGTCGAGAGCGACGCCACGATCGTGGCACCGCTGATGTTCACCTACATCATGGCGTCGTGACCGGCCGCAGCGCGCGCAGCCGGTCGGCCGCCGCCTGGATGGTCTCGGGCCGCTTGCAGAACGCGAAGCGCACCAGCGAGTGCGCCTCGCGGTCCTTTCGGCCGTCCGCGCCGGCCAGGTGGAACGCACTGCAGGGAATGGCCGCCACGCCGATCCGCTCGACGAGGTGCATGCAGAACGCCACGTCGTCGGGGAACCCGAACGATGCGTGCGGCGCAAGCACGAAGTACGACCCTTCCGGGACGTGGGGCTCCATGCCCGCCCCGCGCAGCGCGGCAAGCAGCGCATCCCGCCGGGCGCGGTAGTCGGCGCGCAGCCGCTCGTAGTACGAGGCCGGCGCGGCGAAGGCGTCCGCAGCCGCCCGGTGCAGGGGCGTCGCGCCGCAGAAGGTCAGGAACTGGTGCGCGGCACGGACGCCGGCGCTCAGGTTCGGGGGCGCCACGGCCCAGCCCACCTTCCAGCCGGTGAGGCTGAAGGTCTTGCCGAAGCTCGAGAGCGTGACGGTGCGCTCGCGCATCCCGGGCAGCGTCGCGATCGACAGCGGCCGCTCGCCGTACCAGATCTCGTCGTAGACCTCGTCGGCGAGCACCAGGCAGTCCGCCGCCCGCGCGATGCGCGCGACGGCCTCCAGCTCGGCGCGGTCGAGCACGCGTCCCGTCGGGTTGTGCGGCGTGTTCACCACGATCATCTTGGTGCGCGCCGTCACGGCTCGGGCCAGCGCGTCCACCGGGAAGCGGAAGTCCGGCGCCGAGAGCCGCACCGTGCGGACGGTGCCGCCCGCCAGCGCCACGCACGCCGGGTAGGAGTCGTAGAACGGCTCGACGAGCACCACCTCGTCCCCGGGGCCGACCAGCCCGAGGATCGCGGCGGCGATGCCTTCCGTGCTGCCGTGCGTCGCGGTCACCTCGGCGTCGGGATCGACCTCGAACTTCCCGAGCGACGCCCACCGCGCCGCGATGGCGCGGTTCAGCTCGGGCAGGCCGATCGACCGCCCGTACTGGCCGGCGCCCGCGTCGATCGCGCGCTTGGCGGCATCCTTCACCTCCGCAGGACCGTCGAAGTCGGGGAACCCCTGCCCCAGGTTCACCGCACCGTGCTGCACCGCCAGGCGGCTGACCGTCGCGAACACGCTCTCGCCGAAGGGACGGAGCGCCGGCGAGATGCCGTGCACGCGGCCGCTCATGGCCGACCTCCCACCGCGGGCATGGACTTCACGTGGACGTCAAGCTGCGGGAAGGCGATCTCGATGCCTCGTTCGCGCAGCAGCCGGTCGATGCGCAGCCCCACGTCGTGCTTCACCTCGCGCACGCCGCCGTCGGCGCAGATGTGGAACAGAACGTCGAAGTCGATCGAGCTGGCGCCGAAGCCCGCCAGGAACACGCGCGGGGCGGGATCGCGGAGCACGCCGTCGACGCCGAGGACCGCCTCCTCGAGCGTCCGGGTGACGAGCGACAGGTCCGAGCCGTACGCCACGCCCACCTTCAGCACGTCGCGGACGTTGGCGTCGTTGAGGGTCCAGTTGGTGATCGGCTCGGTGATGAGCGACTTGTTCGGGATGACCACGTCCTTGTTGTCGAAGTCGACGAGGGTGGTCGCGCGGGTCGAGATGCGCGCCACGCGCCCGGTGCTGACGCCGACGGTCACCAGGTCGCCGACCCGGACCGGCCGCTCGGTGAGGAGGATGATGCCGGAGACGAAGTTGGCGAACACCTCCTGCAGGCCGAAGCCGAGGCCGACGGTGACGCCGGCCGCAAGCCACTGCACGTCCGCCCAGCGGATCTGGAGCGCCCCGAGGCTCGCCACCAGCCCGACCAGGACCAGCACGTTCCGCGCGAGCGACACCAGCGCGTAGCGCAGGCTCCGGTCGATCGGGAAGCGGCGCAGCACGAGGGCGTTCAGGAGGCCGGGCAGGTCGCGCACCACCACCACGGTCAGCACCGCGATCGCGGCGAACACCACCAGGTTGCCGGCCGTCACCGGCGTCGGGGCGACGGCGGGCGCGGTGGCGGTGGCCGGCGAACCGCCGACCGACCAGACCGGGGTCGACGCCATGCTCCAGAGCGCCGGCACCTGGTCGCGCCACGCCCAGAGCAGCCCGACCACGGCCAGCATCACCGCCACGAGCCGGCCGAAGCTGCGCACCTGGCGGTCGAATCGCGCCTCCTCCTCGGCGTCCATGGCGGAGGCATGCGCGGTCAGCCGGTCGATCGCCCCGTGCCCGACGCGGTCGAACGCCGAGAGCCCGACCGCCACCACGAACACCACGGCATAGCTGCGCAGCAGGTCGTCGAGGATGAACGAGGCGGTCGACTGGTACCCGAACGCGGCCGCGATCGCGAACGCTGCCGGCACCGCCGTCAATCCCGCGTGCAGGAACGGCGCGAACGTCGCCACCCATCCCGACGGGACGCGGGATATCACGCCGGCGAACACGCCGTGGCGCGGGCTGAAGATGCGCGCCGACACCAGGGCGAGGAGCGCAAGCGCCGCGGCAGTGGCCAGGCGCGCCACCTCGCGGCTTCCGGACACGTCCGCCGACCAGGAGGCGAAGCGGGACACCAGCACCGCCGGCACGACCGCCTGCGCCGCCAGCAGCGCGGACCGCCGGATCGAGGCGCAGACCGCGGGCGTCCATCCGAGGTGCCGTTCGGCAAGGCCGCCGGGTGCGCACGTCGCCGAGATCGCCAGGAGCCACGCGAGCGGGACGGCCGCCCATGCGATGGCGTGTGCGAAGGCCCCCATGCTGTCGCCGGCACCGGTCGAGAGCAGGAGCGTTCCCGAGAGCCAGAGCGCGAGCGGGACCGGCGCGGCGACGGTCGATGCGTCGAGCGCCGCCCGGCCGACACCCGGGATGCGACGGCGGGTCGCCGACTCGGGCAGGATGCGGCCGGCCCACGAACCCAGCGCGCGACCCCGGTCGAGGAGCAAGAGGCAGGCCAGGATCGACAGCACCCATCCTGCCGGACGCGCGGTCACGGACCGGCGCAGGTCTCCCGCGGCCGACGCGATCGACTCCTTGGAGACTGCCGTGCGCAGGAACCCGAGTGCCTCGCCCACGTCGCGCGTGCCGACGGCCGGCATGTCGGGAATCCAGAAGAGCTGGGCGTCGAGGAAGGCGCGGTAGGACTCGGTGGCCTCGTCGAGCTCGACCACGGCCGCCTCCAGGTCGGCATGGAGCGCGGCATTGCGGGCCAGCACCTCCTCGAGCGCGCCATCCTGCGCCTCCGCGGCATCGAGCCGGTCCAGCTCGCAGCGAGCGGCCGCCGCGCGAACGTCCGCCAGCTGGCGACGCTCGTCGCGGATCGCGGGCAGTGCGTCGCGATGCCGCAGGAACACCTCGCTGACCGGTCCCGAGGCATCCTGGGCGAAACGCACGCGCGTCCGGTCGGCATCGAAGGAACGCCGCAGCTCATCCGCCCGCGTGCGCAGGCGTGCAAGCTCGCCGGCCAGGCGCTCGCCTTCTCCGCGGGCCACGTCGACGCGCGCCGCCTGCTCCGGAGACGGCCCGGCCTGGGCATGCGCCGACGCCGCCGGCCACAGCGCGGCGGCCAGCACCGTCGCGAGGGCGATGAGACGGCGAACCATGGGCCAAGATCATAATCTTGCGCCTTCGCGGACTTCCGCGTTGCACCGATGAGCGCCCCGTCCGCCAACCCAGCGATTGCCGTCACGCCGATCCTCGAGGATCCGGACTTCGTGGCGCTCGCGAAGCCGGCAGGCATCGTCAGCGAGCCCGGCCTCGGTCACCGGCACGATTCCGTCATGAACGGCGCCATGGCACGGTGGGGCGACCGGCTTCGTCCGCTCGGCGAGGCGCGCGACCACGGATTGCTGCACCGACTCGACCGCGACACGAGCGGCGTGCTGCTCGTCGGCCTCACCGCAGGCGGATACGACGCCATCCGCGCGCAGTTCGAGACGCACACGGTCCGCAAGCGCTACCTCGCGGTGGTCGAGGGCCGTCCGCCGCGCCCCGAGGGCACGGCGGACCGCGGCATCGACGCAGTGCGCGTCGGCGACATGAAGGTGGCGCGCGGCAACCGTCGCGGCGGCGGGCGACCGGCCGTCACGCGCTGGCGGACGCTCGGGGCCGCCGGCGGTCGGGCGCTGCTCGAGGTCGAGATCGAGACCGGGCGCCTGCACCAGATCCGCGCGCACATGGCGGACCTGGGATGCCCGGTCGCCGGCGACCGCGTCTACCGCGTGGACCTGCCTCCCAACACCGGCGCGGCCGGGCGGAGCCGCGGCGGCGAGCCGCTGGCGCTCCACGCATGGATGATCGAATTCGCGCACCCGCGGACCGGAAAGCCGGTGCGAATCTCGGCGCCGATCCCCGAGTCGATCCGCGCGGCGGCACTCGCCGCCGGGATCTCGCTGCCGCCCGAGGCGCGCTGAGAGAAACTGCGCCGCGCGTTCAGGGCGCCGGCTCGGCCGCGTCGTTCGCCGCCGCCGGCTGGGTTGGCTCGCTCGCACGGGCCGCCGCCTCGCGCATGCGGCGAACGGATGCCTCGACGCGCACCGGGTCGAGCGCATGGGTGGCGGTGCGGTCGTAGCGCGCGACGTTCAGCCCCAGGGCCCGCCCGTCCAGGTCGACCACCGGGCCGCCGCACTGCTCGGGCCAGACGATGGCATCATGGGCGATCACCTCCCCGAAGCCCGTCGAGACCGCGGAAATCGGCGTCACCGTGTTGCCGCGCTGCACGCTCGATCCGCCTTCCGAGGCGCGGGTGGCAAGCGTCGCCTCGACCTCGAGGCGCGCGCCGTCGCGCAGGACGTCGAGCCGCACGCGATCGCCCACCGCCCGGTCGAAGATCCGCCGGCGCAGCCCCTCGCGCCCGGAGAGGGGCTCGCCATCGAGGCTCACGAGGAGGTCGCCCACCTTGATGCCGGACTGCGACGCGGGCGCGTCGGGCACCACCTCCAGCACGCGCACTGCGCTCTCGACGCCGGCTTCGCGCGCGTCGGCGCGTGCCACGGGCTCGGTGCGCACGCCCAGGTACGGACCGGATCGCCAGTCACGCTCGCTTTCCCGGCGCTCGATCGCGGCAAACCCGAGCGCCGGCCCGGTCGCCCCGAACCGCGGGGTGAGGATGACCTGCCCCGGGACCACCTTGGCACCCAGTTCCCACGAGATCGCCGGCAGCGGCGCGCCCTCGACCTCGAGCAGCGCCAGGTCGAGCGGACCGTCCGTGCCCACGATGCGGACGCGGCGCGCGGTGCCCGCTCGGTCCTCGGCCCGCAGCCAGCCGTCGGCGTCCGGCTTGGGAAGCTGCGAACGCTTCGTGACCGCATGGCCGTCGGCATCGACCACGGTGGCGTAGCAGCCGGTGGACGTCCCGTCGAGGATGCGCAGCATCGATGCTTCCGCACGGCCGACCACCTCGTCGAGCGGCAGCGCGCGCTGGACCGCCATGCGGCCGCTGCGATCGCCGCCCCGCGTGAACCGGGTGCGCACGTCCTCGTCGGTGTCCTCGAGGCCGAGGCGCATCTGGTCCTCGTCGATGCCCTCCGAGAACTCGGTCATCCGCTCGCGCAGCCGGTCGACCGGCGTGGCGGCGTTCTCCCAGGGCTGGCGCCCGCAGCGCGAGCTGATCATCACCACCTCGCCGCGCAGGTTGAAGCCCGGGCCGCCGGAGTCGCCGGCATCGATCGGCGCGTCGAAGAGAATCTCGCGGTCCGAGGCGCGGAGGACGCGGCCGACGCGTGCGAGCGAGGCGCGGGCCTCGCCGGGCGGCCCCTGCGTGTAGCCCAGGACGAGCAGCCAGTCCCCGGGCGCCAGGTCGCGCGACGTGCCGAGGGGTGCGCTGGCGAGCGACTCCCCGTCCGTGTCCAGCTTGATCAGGCCGCAGTCGAGCGCACCCATGTTCGCCTGCCCGAGGGTGCGTCCGCGGAACACGCGTCCGTCGGCCGTGGTTGCCGTCACGCGCCGACCCGCGCGGTCACCGACGTGCCCGCACGTGGCCACCAGCCCATCGGGCGAGATGACGACGCCGGACCCGGTGGCGGATCCCTCCTGGCCGGAAAGCCGCAGCATCACCACCGTCGGGCGGACGCGGTCCACCAGGCCGGTGACCTCGCGCTCCACCTCGCGGATCGCGTCCAGGGACTCGACGGCGTCGAAGGGATCGTGCCCACCGTCGCCGTGCACCGTGCCGGCCGCGGCCAGCACCAGCGAGGCGACGAACTGCACGACGGGACGGGTCACGGGGTGGAGGGCGCCTTCGGTGCCTGGGACGGTTCGGACGCAGGCACCGCCGCCGACGTGACGATCGGGCGCACCTTGAGGTTGCGGTACTTCACCACGTCGCCATGGTCCTGAAGCGCGATGTGGCCGGACGGACGGGTGGCGAAGTTCGGCATCGATGCGAACTTGCTGCCCTTCACCTTGTCCTTCCACTCCTGGCTCGACATGTCGAACTCGGCGGTCTTCACGCCGTTGAGCATGTAGGTGACCTTCGGTCCCTCGACGCGGATCACGGCCGTGTTCCACTCGCCGGCCGGGCGAACCGCACCGACGGGCGCCGGATAGAGCGCATAGCACGCGCCGGCCGAGGTCAGGCGGCTCTTGCCGTCGCCGTGGCGTTCGTCGTCAAGGACCTGCATCTCGGGGCCGGTCTCCCAGGGGTAGCTGAACTCCTCCGACACATGCCACATGATGCCGCTGTTGCCGCCCGGGGCCACGTTCCAGTCGCAGGAGAACTCGAAGTCCTTGAACTGGTCCTTGGTCACAAGGTCGCCGCCCTTGCCGCGCAGCACGATGCATCCGTCCTCGACCGCCCACTCGGACGGGAAGTCGGCGCGCTTGAAGCCGCGGAGCCGGGCGCCCGCGTTCTTGCCGTCGAACAGCAGGACCCAGCCCGCCTTCTGCTCGGCATCCGACAGGGTGTTCTCGGGAGGCTTCGGCGCAGCGGCCGAGAACCCAAGCAGGAGGACGGAGGACGCGACGGCGGCGGCGAGGACGGTCGGATGCATGGATCTGATCTCAGGGGGTTGGGGAGTCAGGCGCGGCGGACGAAGGCGGCGCCGGGGTCGGCGGTGCCGGCCGCGGGCGGGCGACGATCCGCGTCGTCGCGTCACGGGCAAGTTGCACGGCCACGAAGTCGCTTCCGGGGGCAACCACGACCGGCGCGCCGTTCACGGCGAGGTCGATCGCAGGCTTCAGGCCGGCGGGGTCGAGGTCGAACGGCGCGTCGAGTGAGTACCCGGCGGGAAGCCGGTCGACCGTGTAGGCGAACTCGATCGAGCCGTCGCGCTGGACGGTGCGACGGACGCGCACCGTCGCCACGCGGTCGTCGGGGGTGCGGAGGGTGAATCGCTGGGTCCGGGGGTCGACCGGGGCGTCGACGATCTCAAAGACGACGAGGCGGCCGTCGAACCCCAACCGGGGGACGGGAGGCTCCATCCACGGGATGTTCACAACCAAGGCGTCCCGACCGTCCTTGCCGGTGACCCGGTTTCGGCGGGCCTGCGGATCCTCCCCCGACACCACCTCCCGCACGCATCCGGTCAAAGAAGCCAGCGTCAGCCCCCCCGCCAGCAAGCCGCAGATGCACCTGAAATGTGGGGTTGCTACCATCCGCACGACGACATCCTAGTCATAGGCGGGAATGCGTCGGTGCGTCACCGAATGCCGGGAAAAGGGCGGAACATGGAGTTCGTTCCGAGACCTTCGAGCACGGAGCGCCGCCATGTTGCGAACATCTGTTCTGGTCGCGGGAGTGATGGGGGTGATGGCGGCGTCGACGGAGGCGTCCATCACCACCGGCGCCTATGCCTACTTCACGGGCGTGACGACCACCTATGACGACGATCTGGGAGCCTCGCCTGCGACCTACTCGGCGTCGGTGACCAACGGCTCCCCTGCCGCGTCCGCATCCGCGACCCTCGTGTGGGGGGCGTCGAGCTACTCGTTCACGGGCACCACTTCGGGCGACACGGGATCGACCATCTTCGCGTATTCCAACGGCATCGCCACGTTCACGTTCGCCACGGCGATGAACGTGACGATGTCCTGGAACCTGGCGAGCGTCGCGGGCACGTCGGCGAACTCGCTCGCCGGTTGGACGATCGACAACGTGACGACCGGCAGCACCGTCTTCGGCATCCAGTTCGGGGCCAGCCCGTCGACGCCTACCAGCGTTGCCGG
>JBEITQ010000058.1:0-9464 GCA_040374835.1 Phycisphaeraceae bacterium
CCCCATCGGCAGGAAGAAGAACCGGGCATTCACCAGGATGATGCCGAGGAGCGCCATGCCTCGGGCGAAGTCGATGCCCGCGCTCCGCTCGAGCCTTGGAACCGGGGCCTCGGTGCCTTCCATGGCCGCAGCGTAGCCGCCGACGTTCGACGCTCCCCGCGCACTATCGTTCGGCCATGCAGCGGCGACTCATCTCGTCGGGATCGAGCTTCGAGCGGGACATCGGCTATTCGCGCGCCGTCGTCTGCGGCGACCGCGTCTTCGTGTCGGGCACCACGGGCTTCGACTACGCGACCATGGCCATCTCCGACGACGTTGCCGCGCAGGCACGGCAGTGCATCGCCAACATCGAGGCCGCCCTGCGCGAGGCCGGCGCCTCGCTCCGCGACGTGGTGCGGGTGCGCTACATCCTGCCCGATGCGTCCGACTTCCCCGCCACCTGGCCCGTCCTGCGCGCCGCCTTCGGCGAGATCCGCCCCGCGGCGACCATGTTCGAGGCCGGCCTCGCCGACCCGCGGATGAAGATCGAGATCGAGGTCGAGGCGATCGTCGGGTCAGGCTGACGGCCGCGCGCCGTCGGCGCCGACGACCGCCAGCAGCATGCCGTCGTAGCCCTTCGAACCAACCGTCTGCACGCCCGCCGCCGCGAGCCCCGGATGCGCCCGGATGCGCTCCATCATCGCGCGCACCCCGTCGACGCTGGCATCGTCCGTGCCCGCGTCCACCACGCGCCCGCGGCGCACCACGTTGTCGACGACGATCAGCGTTCCGGGCCGCGAGAGCGCCACGGCGCGGTCGAGGTAGGGGACGCAGCGCTCCTTGTCGGCGTCGATGAAGACCAGGTCGAAGGGTGCCGTCGCGCGCGCGATCAGCGCATCCATCGAATCCGTCGCCGGACCGTCGACCACCGTGACCTGCGCGGCGCACCCCGCGCGTGCGATGTTCTCGCGGGCCAGCCGCGCCCGGTCCGGCTCGAGTTCGAGCGTGACCAGCTCGCCGCCCGGCGGCAGCGCCCGCGCCAGCCAGAGCGTGCTGTAGCCGGCGAGCGTGCCCACCTCAAGGACGCGCCGTGCCCCGATCGCGCGCGCCAGCACCTCGAGCAGGCGTCCCTGCGCCGGCGCCACGGCGATTTCCGGAAGCCCCGCCCGTGCCGCGGCCTCGGACGCCGCGTCCAACGCGCGGTCCGGCGGTCCGAGCCATGCCTCGAACGCGCGGTCGACGGCGTCCCACGCCTGCGCCGCGTGCACGTGGGTCGCGCCGAGGTCCCATACCGCGCCTGCCACCAGCTCGACCGAGTTGCCCGCCGGGTCGCGCAGGTAGATCGACCGGCCCCCGCGCGGCCACGACACCTCCCGCTCGATCGCGACGCCGAGCGCCTGCAGCCGCGCACGCCATCCGTCCAGGTCGTCGATGCGCAGCGCGACGTGTCCAGGACCGTTCGCCCCGTGGCTTGGCACCTCCGGATGCGCGAGCGCCGTCTTCGCGGCGTCGAAGACGATGAGCACCGCGTCGTTTCCGACGTCGAGCACCACCCCGCGGTCGCCGCTGCGGGGCAGGGCACGGAGGCCGAGCGCGCCGCCGTAGAAGGCTTCCGCCGCCGCGAGGTCGTTCGCGTAGAGGATGGTCTCGTGGACGCCGAGGATCGCGGGCATGCCGGCGCGCGACGATACCCCGTCGGCGGTCAGTCGACCTCGAGCACGATCTTCCCGCGCGAGTGGCCGGTCTCGCTCCGCCGCTGCGCTGCCTGCACGTCCTTCAGCGGGAACCGGGCGGTCACGTCGGGCTTGACCGCTCCCTGCTCGATGAGCGCGGCGATCTCCCGCAGCTGGGCCCCGCTCGGCTGCACCAGGTGCATCGCCACGCGCGACCCACGCGCCTGAAAGACGGCAGGATCGGGGTCCCCGGCGATCGACACCAGGATCCCGCCCGGGCGCAGCACCGCGGCCGATCGGTTCGTGGTGTCGCCGCCCACCGCATCGAGCACGACGTCGACGTCCTTCGCCCGGTCCTCGAACTTCGTCGTGCGGTAGTCGATGACCTCGTCCGCGCCGAGGCCCTTCACGAACTCGGCGTTCTCCGCCGAGGCCGTCGCAATCACCTTCGCGCCCTTCCACCGCGCGAACTGGACCGCGAAGTGGCCCACGCCGCCCGCGCCCCCGTGCACCAGCACCGTCTGTCCCTTGCCGAGCTTCGCGACGTCGAAGAGGCACTGCCACGCCGTGAGCGCGGCGAGCGGGGTGGCCCCGGCGCCCGCCATGTCGAGGGTCGTCGGCATCGGCGCCGCCTCGCCCTCGGCGACGATCGCATGCTGCGCGTAGCCGCCGCCGCGGTTGAGCGCGAGGAACGCAAACACCCGGTCGCCGGGCTTGAAGGCCGTGACGCCGTCGCCGACCTCCTCCACCTCGCCGGCGACGTCGAAGCCGAGCGTTGCCGGCATCGTGAAGTCGAGGCCGCCGCGGAACATGCCCGAGCGGATCTTCCAGTCGACCGGGTTCACGCCTGCGGAACGGACGCGCACGAGCATCTCGCCCTTGCCGGGCCGGGGCCGTGGGGCATCCTCGTAGACGAGCCTCGAGGGGTCGCCGTAGTCGTGGATCCGAACGGCCTTCATGGTGGCCGCGGCAGCCGGTGCCTTGGGTGCCTCCGGTGCCGCGGGCGCGGCCTGCGCGGCCGGAGCCGCCCCCATCCTCATCCGGTGCACGCCCGTCCCGATCGCAAAGCCCGTGACACCGCCCCCATCCTTCATCAGCCGGATCTTGTTCACCGCGGTGCCGAAGGCGGCCGGATGCCAGCTCACGCCACCGTCCACGGTCACGTAGCCGCTGGGCATCGCGCCCACCCATCCGACCTGGTCGTCGAGGAAGGCGATGCCGAACTCGCGCACTGCGTGATCGTCGACGAGCGGAACCTCGTACCACGAATGCCCGCCATCGATGGTCTTCGCCACGTAGCGCTGCGAGGAGGCGGGGTCCGGGTCGTAGGACTGGATGGTGCAGTAGCCGGTGACGTCATCCGGGAACGAGAACTTCCACGTCAGCTCCCACGGGCGGCTCGAGCGGTAGACCTCTTCCCAGGTCTCGCCGCCGTCCCACGTGCCCAGGATCAGCGCGTTCGTCGTGGCCACCTCGGTGCTCGTGGCGGAGGCGATGAACCCGCGCTTCTCGTCCAGGAACTTCACGTCGAACGCCATCGCGCCGATCTCCGGCAGCTTGCCCTGCTTCCAGGTCCTCCCCAGGTCGTCCGACCAGACGTATGCCGCCGGCCCGCCGACGCGCCCGACGCCGACGATCCGCGGGCGCCGGTCGAGCTTCCCTGCGTTCACGAACGGCACCTGCACGACGTCGAAGGCGCACAGTCCCACGACCGGCGCACCCTCGATCGAGGTCGCCGGGGTCCATGTCGTGCCGCCGTCCTCGGTGCGGTAGATCGGCACGGTGTCCGTGACGCCCGGGAAGTAGCCCGGCCCGATGTTCCCCATCACGCCCACCTTCTCGTCGACGAACGCGAGGCAGCGCACGAAGGTGCCCGGCTTCTCCCAGACCTTCGTCCACGAGTCGCCGCCGTCTTCCGTCTTGAACACCTTGCCGGCGCCGTTGCCGTACCAGCCGACCGTGGCGCTCGCGAAGAAGATGTCGTCCTGCTTGCCGGGGTATGCCTCGGTCGGCAGCCTCTCCCAGTTACGCAGCTGCGCCGAGGGGCCCTCGGCGGGAGGTTCGAAGGTGCGGCCCTCCACCGACGCGACCCACTTCAGGATCTCGGCCGGCAGTCCCTCGTCCCACGCGCCGCCGCCCATGATGGCCACGCTCGAGCGGAAGTTCGCGTGGGTGGTGAAGGC
Organism: Phycisphaeraceae bacterium; assembly: GCA_040374835.1. Lineage (GTDB taxonomy): Bacteria > Planctomycetota > Phycisphaerae > Phycisphaerales > SM1A02 > UBA966. The sequence continues at coordinate 3,836 of JBEITQ010000058.1, forward strand.
GTGGTCCGCCTTCGGGCGCAGCAGGAACGTCCCGGCGTCCTTCGTGCGGGCGTTCACGATGTCGACGATCTTCTGGTGGTCGCCCTGCGACGTGACCCAGTCGTACTCGCCGTAGATCGCGAGCACCGCGCCGGATGCCTCCTGCCACGCGCGCGCCAGGTTCAGGTCCTGCAGCTGGTGGAAGAACGCCATGCTGCGCGTCGACATGTGGTTCTCGTCGAGCATCAGCCCCTGCGTGGGCTGCCGGAGCTCCGGCCAGCGTGCCCAGACGTCGCCGAGGGTCTTCTTCTCGACGAGCATCATCGAGCTCGACTTCGCCTCGGCCAGCACCGCGTCGGTGATGTCGGCTTCCGACGCGCCGTCCTGCAGCGCCGCCTGGCGGCGGACGTTCTCGAGCTGGTACTCGAACCACGTGCGCACGAGGGTGCCGTAGACGATGCTTCCCCGCACCGGCACCTCCTTCGCCAGGTACGGCGCCAGCACCCCGCCCATCGAGTGCCCGAAGACGTAGACGCGCTGCGGGTCCACGTTCGGCATCACGGCAAGCTGCTTCAGGGCGGCCGCATAGCCCGCCAGCTCGGTCTGCAGGTCGATCTCGCTGCAGGGCGGTCCCTCGCTGTCCCCGACGCCGGGCTTGTCGACCCGCATGGTGACGAATCCGGCATCGGCCATCGCATGCACGATGCGCGTGTCCGGTGCGTCCGGCGCGCTCGGGCGGTCGACCGTGTCGCAGATGATCCCCGACACGTACAGGAACGCCGGGTGCTTGCCGTCCTTCGCGAGCGGCGAATCCTTGGGCTCGGTCACGATGGTCCGCAGGCGGTAGCCGGCGGGCACGCGCACGCTGCCGTAGGTGACGGTGCTTCCCGGAAGCGCCTCGGACGCCGCCTCGGCAGCGACCCCGACGGCCTGCACGGATCCGTCACCGCGCTTCACCGACAGCTGCACGGTGGCGCCCGACATCACCGAGCGCATCGCGTCACGCAGCTCGTCCCGCGTCCGGATCTCCCGGCCGTTCACCGACTGCAGCGTGCATCCGCCCTCGACGCCCGCCTTCGCGGCGGGCGAACCCGGAACCACCTCGGTGATCGCGACGCCGCCGCCCGGTGCGTCCGCGAGCCGGATGCCGATCGGCCCGGCGCGGCGGGGAAGGGGGGATTCGGACTGGTCGGGCGACCACGCGCCCGTCAGGAGCGCGAGGATGGCGGGGACGAGGATGGCGATGGGGCGCATGTTCACGGCGACTGGACTCTGGTGGGGCATGATGTTCGGAGGCTCAGGATCGGGTGGCCCGTGCGCCGCGCTTGCGGACGACCGGCATCACGAAGAAGGCGGCGAGGTAGAGCTCGCCGGCACGGCGGCCCTTGCGGGCGTCGAGGTAGCGCTTGAGCGACTGAAGCCGGCTGCGCACGACGGACAGCTCGCGCGGCGTGAGCCACGCCTGCTCGAGCTTCGCGACCACGTTCTGGAAGTCCTCGTCGTACGAGAACCGCCCCGCGGCCGCGGCCTTGCGGGAGGTGCGCGACACGATCCGCGTGAGGCCCTGCATCGTGCGGTCGATGGCCGCCGCCTTCGCACGCGCGCCCGTGCGTCCGAAGCCCGGGCGGAAGTCATCGGCGACAAGGTCGTAGACCTTCCCGGGCCGGGTGCGGCTTGCGCGGGACCCGGCTTCCACCACCACGCCGATCTTCGCGAGCTGGCGCAGGTGCGGGTAGATGGAATCCGCCGGCCGGTCCAGCGCGTCCGCCAGCTCGCCGACCGAGCACGGGGCAATGTCCCGCATCACCTCGAGCAGCTCGAAGCGGACCGGGGCCATCATCACGGCCCAGTCTTCGAGCCGTGAGATTGCGTGGATGGGAGGTCGCGGCATGGGAGATCCCCAAAGGGAGCGTCTGCGGAATTCTGGGAAAGCGAGGAATTTCTCAAGATACATCAATTTCCGGCGTTCGCCCTTCGGCCGCAGTCACTCGTTCGCTACCCTCAGACCATGGAGTCCGGCCATCTCCTTCGCGCGGTCGCCATCGTCGCCTCGCTCTTCTCGGCGTCGCTCGCCGCCCGCGCGCCGGCGCAAGCCTGCCCGGAGTGCCTCAACCCGACGTCGGTCACCGTCGGCAACACTCCCTTCGCGGGCAGCGCCACCGGGTGCCGCGTGGAGATCGAGACCGACCGCTGCAACGGGCCGTCGTTCAATACGCGCTTCTTCTCGTTCACCGCGCCCGAAAGCCGCGCCTACCGGATCTCGACCTGCCTCGCCGCCTCCGGGAACACGCTCACGGTGCTTGCGGTGTGGGCGGGATGTCAGGTGACCGAGGTGATGGCTTGCGGGGTGGCCGGCTGCCCGTCGGGCGGCGGCGCCGGCAGCCTGGTCGGGAGCGTCGACCTGCAGGCCGGGACGACCTACCGCATCAGCATCGGCGCGTATTGCTGCACCGATGACTTCATCGCAAGCGGCGTCCTCAGCATCGACCCGATCGACCCTCCCGGGACCGGCTGCGCGACCGCCACCACGGCCGTGGTGGGCCTGAACCCCTTCGACACCTCCGCGCGCAACGAGATCGTCGACCTCGAGGGCGCCTGTGACCCGCTCCCTCAGGGCGGGACGTGGGACGACCGCCTCTGGAACGTGCAGTACTTCCGCTTCACGCCGCCGGCGACCGGGGTCTATTCGTTCTCCACGTGCGAGCAGGGCGAGCAGGTCTGGGAGCGCCTGGCGGTGCTCGCCGGCTGCACCACCGCCAGCGGCGTGCTGGCGTGCTCGGACTCGACGTGCTTCTCGGACATCGACTACACGGGAGCCCGGATCGTCGGCGCGAGCCTCTCCGCGGGCGTCCAGTACTACGTCCTGGTGGGCGGGGTGCAGGCAGGGCAGTCCGGCGCCGGCGCGCTGCGGATCGCGCCGTTCGCGCCGTGCGTCCAGCCGCCGCCGACCGTGCAGGAGGTCGAGCCCTGCGGCGGCGACCTCAATGCCGGATGCAACGCGCCGGACCGCCCCGCGCAGCCGATCGCGGTGGGAGACCAGGTCCGCGGCACCACGTGGGCCGACGACGAGGCGCGCGACACCGACTGGTACGTCGTCGACCTGGCGCGGGGCACGGAACTGAGGCTTGCGCTGCACTCGGACATCCCGGCCTACGCGACCATCGTCTCCGAGGACTGCACCTCGAGCATCTTCGCCGACCAGACGATGGGCCTCTGCCCGGGCGTGACCGACGGCAAGTGCCTCCCCGCCGGGCGGTACTACGTCGTCGTGGCCCCGTACGACTACTGGAACTTCGGGTGCGGCTACCCGGCCGGCAACTCCTACACGCTGACCGTCACCGGAACGCCCTGCGACGCGAGCCCCCCGCCGAACGACCGCTGCGCGGACGCCACGGCCGTGACCCTGGGGTCGACGCCCTTCGACAACTACTTCGCGGGCACCGACGTGACCGTGCCGACCTGCAACCTGATCGGCCGCGACGTGTGGTTCTCCTTCACGGCGGCACAGGCGGGCGACCACGTGTTCTCCACCTGCAACGGGACCAACCCCTTCAACAGCGGAATGGACCTCTGGACCGACTGCCCGCAGTCGGGCGGCGAGGTCATCGCGTGCAACCAGGACTCGGGCGACCAATCCTGCGGGAACCCCGCATTCTCGAGCATCGTGCTGCCGATGACCGCCGGCCAGACGGTGCTCGTGCGGGTCGGCAGCGAGTGGCTCTTCGACCTGCTCCCGCCGGGCGATGCCGAGCTGGTCGTCGAGTTCGTCGGGTCGCAGCTCGTGTGCGGCGACCCGGACGCCGGCGACTGCTGCGTGGCACGCAGCCAGCCGTTCTGCACCGTGATGGACTGCTGCAACTCGGTCTGCGGGATGGACCCGACGTGCTGCGCCGATTCGTGGGACGAGCTCTGCGCGGCCAGTGCGTCGCTCTACTGCTTCGCGGCCTGCGGCACCACGCCGTCGAACGACGAGTGCAGCGATGCCAGGCCCGCCGTGGCGGGGCCGAACGCGTTCCGAAACAACCGCGCGCAGGGCTCCGTCCAGGCCAGCTGCGGCACCATCCACTCCGACGTCTGGTTCGCCTACACGGCCACGGGCAGCCAGGCCGTCTCGATCTCCTTCTGTGCCGCCGACGGCGGCTGGGCGTACGTCACCGGCGGCATGTCAGGCACGCTCGACACGATGATCGCGGTGTTCGAATCCTGCGGCGGCGCGCCCGTGGCCTGCAGCAACGACGCATGCTCGACGCAGTCCAAGGTCACCTTCACGCCCACCTGCGGCCAGACGTACCTGATCGCGGTCGGCTCGCGCACCGACGCCGAGGGGATCTACAGCCAGGGCATCGGTTCGTTCACCATCGTGCAGGGCGGCTCCTGCGGGACATCGTGCCCGGCCGACCTCAACTCCGACGGGGCCGTGAACGGCGACGACCTGGGGGTCATGCTCGGGGCGTGGGGCCCGTGCCCCTCCGGCGGCGCGTGCCTGCCCGACCTGAATGCCGACGGGGCGGTGAACGGGGATGACCTGGGTGCGCTGCTCGGCGCCTGGGGATCCTGCGCCGGCGGGTAGGGACTTGACGCCCACGACAACGCGTCGTATCTTGCACGACAACCTGTCGTAGGTTGAGGTCGTCCGTCGCGCGCCCAGGATCCCCCGATGCCTCCCGTCCCCCTCGCCAACGCCGAACTTGCCGTGATGGAACTCCTCTGGGACCGCGGCAGCCTGACGGCACGCCAGGTCCAGGACGCGCTGTACGGCGCGTCGGACCGCTCGCAGCACGGCACGGTCCAGCGGCTGCTGCAGCGACTCGAGGACAAGGACTTCGTGAAGCGCGACCGGTCGGCGTCGGTGCATGTGTTCGAACCGCGCCTCTCGCGCGAGGCGTATGCCGGCGGCCAGCTCGAGACGCTCGCCGAACGCCTCACGGGCGGGTCGATCGCACCGCTCCTGTCGCACCTCATCGACCAGAAGCGGCTGAGCCGCGGGGAGCTCCGGCGCCTGCGCGACCTGCTTGACGGGAGGAACCCATGACCGACGCCGTCCTCGAGTACGTGATCGGGAACTCGCTGCTCGCGCTGCCGCTTGCGGCGATCGCGTGGGCGATCGGCCGCGGCAGGCGCAACCCGTCGGCCGCCCACCTCGCGTGGGTGCTGGTGCTCGTCCGGCTCGCGATGCCGCCCGTCGCATCGGTGCCGGGGCTCTCGATCGAGCTGCCCGGAATCCGTGCGACGGCGGGCGGAGACACCGTGGCGACTCCCGTGAATGCGGGCCAACCCGCCCGTTCCGTGACGTCCGGTGCCGCGTCGGCCGGCGCGATCGTGTCCGATGCCCGTTCCGGCGCGTCATCGGCATCGGCCGCCCCGGGCCGTGCCGATGCGCCGCCTCCGCACGCGTCCGTCGGCGCGTTCGATCCATGGATGGCCCTCGGCGCCATCTGGATGCTGGGAACGTTCGCCATCGTCGCATGCACGGCGGTGCGCCTCGCCCGGTTCCGGCGCGCGCTGCGGGCCGCCAGCGCGCCCGCCGACGCGGCCGTCCGGCGCCTCGCGGAACGCGCCGCCGCGGACCTCGGCATGCCGCTTCGTGCCGATGTCGTGGTGACGCGCGGCAACGGCGTGCCCTTCGTCTGGTGGTGCCTCGGCCGCACGC
>JBEITQ010000114.1:0-6559 GCA_040374835.1 Phycisphaeraceae bacterium
GCGCCCGCGGGCGCTCCCGAGGTCACCGAGGAAGTGACCGAGGAAGACACGGACCAGTCGGGCGAGTCGACCTCGACCACGGTCTCCACGTCGACGCGCACCCGCACCGAGAACGGCACCACCGTCACCGAGACCGTCACCGAGACGGTCACCGTCACGGTCAAGAACGGGAAGAAGACCACCGTCAAGCGCCGTGAAGTCACCCGCTCCGGCGCCGGCGCGCGCTGAGCACGCGGTGCTTCCCGCCTACTGCACGAACGTCGTCGCCGGGCGCACCCTCGAGGCGACGCGCGCGGCGGTGGTGCGCACCATGGGCGGCGTGCGTGCACGCCTGGGGACCCGCGACCCGCTGCCGATCGGCCTCTGGCTCTCCGCCCGCGCGGCCGACGAACTGGCCTCGCAGCCAGACGGCGCGCGCCGCCTGCGCGACGAGCTGCGGGGCGCGGGCCTGTCGGTGGTCACGCTGAACGGCTTTCCCTACCACGACTTCCGCCAGGCGGTCGTGAAGCACGCGGTGTACGAGCCGCACTGGGCCGACGTGCGCCGGCTGCTCCACACGCAGCGCCTCGCGGACCTGCTGCCGGACCTGCTGCCCGAGGGAACGCGCACCGCCTCGATCAGCACGCTGCCCCTGGGGTGGCGCGCGCGATTCTCGCTCGAGGGCTGCGGCGCGAGCGTCGGGCTCGCGGGCGCCATGCTCGAGCAGCTCGTCGCGCACCTGGCGCGCGTCGAGGAGCGCACCGGCGTGCGCGTCACGGTCGACCTCGAGCCCGAGCCGGGCTGCATGCTCGACCGTCCGCAGGATGCGGTCGGCTTCCTGCTCCATGCGTTGCGGGCGCGTCCCGGCATGCCGGACCCGCGCCGCTACGTGGGGATCTGCCACGACACCTGCCATGCGGCCGTGATGTTCGACGGCCAGCGCGACGCGCTCCGCGCCTACCGCGAGGGCGGCATCCGCGTGCACAAGGTGCAGCTTTCGAGCGCCATCGCCTGCGACGGCTCTCCCGAGGCGCTTGCCGTGCTCGCCGCCTACGCCGAGCCGCGCTGGCTGCACCAGACGTGCGTGCGCGCGCCGGACGGCGGCGTGCGCTTCTGGGAGGACATCCCGTTCGCGCTCGCGGCCGAGCCCGTCGGCGAGTGGCGCACGCACTTCCACGTGCCGCTCTTCGCGGCGCGGCTCGGTGCGCTCGGCACCACGCAGGCGGCGGTCGACGAGTGCATGGCCGAGATCGCGTCCTGGCCCGCGGACGAGCGGCCCGCCTTCGAGGCGGAGACTTATGCTTGGGACGTGCTCCCGCGCGACGCCAGCCTCGCCGAGGCGCTCGAGGACGGCATCGCCGCCGAGCTCCGCTGGGCCGCGGATCGCCTGCGCGCGCACGGGCTCGCCGGGGTGCCCGCGTGAGCCGCGGCGGCCAGGTGGGCGCGTGGCTTGAGCTCATGCGCGCGGGCAACGCGCCGACCGTCGTCTCGAACGTGCTGGCGGGAATCGCCATCGGGCTGCAGGCGCGGCTCTCGGATGCGCCGGTGCCGTGGGGCACGGCGGCGCTCCTCCTCTCGGGCACGGTCCTCGTGTACGTCGCGGGCATGGTGCTGAACGACGCGTTCGACGCGCGGATCGACGCGCGCGAGCGGCCGCGCCGGCCCATCCCCTCTGGACGCATCTCGGCGGCGCGTGCGCAGTTCGCGGGCGTCGCGATGCTCGGCGTCGGGACGGCGATGCTCGCGGTGGCGTCGGGGGCCACGCTCTGGTGGTCGCTCCTCCTCGCCGGCTGCGTGCTGACCTACAACGCGGTGCATGCATGGGTGCCCGGGACGTTCGTCCTGCTCGCCGTGTGCCGCGCCATCGTGCCGGTGATCGCCGCGTACGGCACGTCGCCGGGCGCGGAGCGCGCGCTGCTCGCATGGGTCGCGGGCGGCACCTTCGCCTACGTGCTCGCGCTCTCGGTGGTGGCGCGCGACGAGATGCGCGGCGTCGGCACGGGTGCCGCGCGCATGTCGTGGATCCTCCCGCTCGCGGCGTGCGCGCCGCTCGGCATGTGGTTCTCCGAGGGCATCGCGCCGGACGGGGCGCTCCTCGTCACGGCGGGGCTCGGTGCCATCGCGGTCGCGGTCGTGTCCGTCGTCGCCGGCATCCGCGCGATCGGCAGCGGCAGGGGCACGGTGCCGGGAGCGGTCGGCACCTGGATCGGCGCGATTCCCGCGGTGGACGCAGCCACCTGCTTCCTGCTCGGGCGCCCGCTCCTTGGGTTCCTCTGCGTGGCGATGTGGGGCATCGCCGGCGCGCTCCGGCCGCGTCTTCCGGCAAGCTGATCGCGCCGCCGCCCTGCTACCATTCCGGCCCCCATGGAGCTCTTGGCCGCCACCGACCTCACCGGCTACGTGACCATCGCGATGGCGGTGGTGATGAGCACGATCTTCGCGATCGTGAACATCGGTGCGAGCTGGATGCTCGGCCCGCGCCGCGAGGGCGACGTCAAGGGCGACACCTACGAGTCTGGCATGAGCGCGATCGGCACCGCCCGGAAGCGCTTCAACGTGCGCTTCTTCGTGGTGGCGATGACCTTCCTGCTCTTCGACGTCGAGGTGATCTTCCTCTACCCGTGGGCGGTCGCGTACGCGCAGCTCGAGCCGCAGAGCCCGATGTCGGGCCTGTTCCTCGCGCGCATCCTGTTCTTCATCGCGACCAGCGTCCTGGCGTACATCTACGCATGGCGCAAGGGCGTCTTCCGCTGGGACTGATCGGCGCCGCGTGACACGACCTCCCGTGCTGACGTTTTTCGGGGCCGCCGGGGAGGTCACGGGCAGCTGCACGCTGCTCGAGACCGACCGCGCGCGCATCCTGGTCGACTTCGGCCTGTTCCAGGGTTCCCACGAGCAGGAGCGGCGCAGCGCCGACCCGCCGCCCGTCGACTTCCGCGCGCTCGACGCGGTGGTCTGCACGCACGCGCACATCGACCACTGCGGCCGGCTGGGCATGCTGCCGCGCCTCGGGTTCGACCGCGGCATCTGGTGCTCCGAGCCGACCGCGGAGCTGCTGCCGATGGTGCTCCGCAGCTCGGCCAACCTGCAGAAGGTGCGCCTCCAGGAGCACCGCGAGGGCACGGGTCCCGATGCGGTCGTCGTCGACCCGCCGCCCGACCCGGCGGCGACCGCGGCGCTCCGGCGCACCGAGGACCCGCCCGTTCTCTACGGGGGCGGCGACGCGGACCGTGCCGGCCGCATGGCGATCGGCGTGCCCTACGGCGCGTGGCGCGACCTCGCCGACGGCGTGCGCATGCGCCTGCACGACGCCGGCCACGTGATCGGCAGCGCGTCCGTCGAGCTGGAGGTGAGGCACGGTGCCTCGCGCACGCGCTTCCTCTTCTCGGGCGACGTCGGCCCGCGCGGCGATTCGTACCTGCGCGAGCGCCCGGACGCGCCCGAGGCCGACGTGGTCGTGATGGAATGCACCACGGGTGCGCGTCCCGCCGATGCGCCCGTGGCCGACGTCCCGGCCGAGCTGCGCGAGATCGTCGCCGACTGCCGCGCGCGCGACCGGACCGCGGTGATGCCCACGTTCAGCCTCGGCCGCGCGCAGGTGCTCGTCCACCACCTTGCCCGGCTCGCGCGCGAGGGCGTCATGGGCGAGATGCCCGTCTACCTCGACAGCCCGATGGCGATCCGCGCGGGCGAGCTGTGCGTCCGCCACCCGTCGCTCCTCTCCGACGAGGCACGCGCGATGGTCTCGCGCGGTCATTCGCCGTTCGACTTCGATTCGCTCCACTTCCTGTGGTCGCGCCGGCATTCGCTGCGGATCGCCGGGCGCCAAGGCGCGGGAATCGTGCTCGCCGGCAGCGGCTTCTGCGACGCCGGCCCGGTGCTCCACCACCTCGAGCACCAGGTCGGGCACGACCACGGGCACGTGGTGTTCACCGGCTACGTGCTTCCGGGCTCGCTTGCCGAGGCCCTCGCCGAGGGCCGCGCGCGACGCGTGCGCATCAACGGCCAGGAGCTCGACGTGCGCGCGCGGGTCACGCGCCTGCACGGGCTCAGCGGCCATGCGGATCCATCGCAGATGGAGTCGTGGCTCCTCGGATCGGGGAAGGTTCCCTCCGCGGTGCTCCTCAACCACGGCGACGAGCGGGCACGCGAGATGATGTCCGCGCGGCTTGCATCCGCGGGCTGTGCGCGCGTCGAGCGCCCTGCCGCGGGTGCCACCTGGTCGGCGTGACCTCGGCCGTCGCGGCGCGCGCCCGCGCCCATGCGCGCCGTAGGATGCGGCGATGACCCAGATCTACCAGGACGATGGCGATCGGCTCATGCAGGTCAGCCGGGGAATGAAGGGCATCACCGTGGTTCCGCAGGGCGACGTGCGCGCGGCCTCCGGCCAGCGGCGCATCCGCATCCAGTGGGGCCAGCACCTGCTCGACGACCTGCTGCGCGGCCGGTACCGCACGCTGATCTGCGGCGTGAACGAGCGCGACAACTCGCACGGCATCCTGGGCGAGGTGCTCCGGCTCGTGCCGACCTCGCAGTGGACGCTGGCCTCGGCGACCTCGTTCGCCAAGACGTTCCGCACCGCCTCGGGCCTCCACGGCAAGGACGACCGGGAGCCGTACGTCCTGAAGTTCGACCTCGACCGGCTGCTGGTGCTTGCCCTGCTCCGGCCGGCGGACCGCGACCACTTCACCCTCGACGACATCGAGCGGGGCTTCCGCACCGTGGCGCGGATGCTCGACGGCCGGTGGGACCGCGAACCCGCGGCGAGCGTGTCGTTCCTGGGCGCCAAGTCGAACCGGCTGGCGGGCCACAAGGGCGCGGAACCGAGCTTCGAGGCCGTCCTGGCCCGCATGCACGCGGCCGGCTACGGCGGCGACGTCTATCCGTCGGTCACCATGTGGGACAGCGTGTCGGTCGGCGTGTATGGGTCGTATCCGTTCCCGGAGACGCTCGACCGCATGCGTGACGGATCGTCCTGAGTTAGGGTTATAGGACACATTGAACCGACGGGAGTGATCCGCACCGCGCTTGCGGTGCGTGGTGGCCGTGGTGCTCCGTCGTTCGCCGACGCGCGCACGGCAGTTACGATCGCGCGAAGCTATGTCGCTGCGCGTGGATGTTCCACGCGGAACGACGTCGCCGCGCACACACGGAGGTGTTTCATGGCCAAGGATCCCGGTCGTTCGTCCCCTGCCAAGCCCGGCCTCTCGAAGCTCGGACGCGGGCTTGGAAGCCTGATTCCGGTGCCGGCGCAGCGCGCAGCCGTCGCGCTTGAGCCGCCGCGGTCGACCGCCGGGCCCACCGCGCCCGCCGCCGCAATCACGGCGGAACCAAAGCCATCCTCGGGGTCTGGCGCATCCGGCAGCGTCGCCTCTTCCGTGACCAGCCCGTCGGCCGCGGCGCCCGAGTCATCCGATCCGGCGGGCGTCCGGGTGACGTTCATCCCGGTCCTGGGAGTCTCGCCGGGCGCCTACCAGCCGCGCGGCCAGATGGACCCGGCGATGCTCGATGCGCTGGCGGCAAGCATCGCGCAGTCCGGGCTGATGCAGCCGATCGTCGTGCGCCGGCGCGGGGCTGGGCATGAACTGATCGCCGGCGAACGCCGATGGCGGGCCGTGCAGCGCCTGGGATGGGCGGAAATCCCGGCCATCGTGCAGGACGTCGATGACCGTCAGGCCGCCGAGCTGGCCCTGATCGAGAACCTGCAGCGCGAGGACCTGAACCCGATGGACCGGGCCACCGCGCTCCGCCGGCTGAGCGAGGAGTTCGGGGTGTCGCACCAGGGACTGGCCGAGCGCCTGGGACTCGATCGGTCGACGGTGACCAATCTCCTTCGTCTGAATGAGCTGGATGCTGCCTCGGCCGCACACGTCCGCTCGGGGGCGCTGACCCTGGGACATGCGAAGGTGCTTCTGGGCGTCATGGACGTGGCACGCCGGCGTTCCATGGCGGACGCAGCCGCGGCGAGCGGCTGGTCCGTCCGGCAGCTTGAGCAGGCGGTTCGGTCGGAAGGGGGTGTTCCACGTGGAACATCGAGCACGCGCGGTCGGACCCCTCCGTCCAGCGCCCATGTCGCGGATCTGCAGCGTCGCCTGGAGGAGCACCTTGGCACGCGCGTGGAACTGCGGGTCGGTCGGCGCAAGGGTGCCGGCGAACTGAGGATCCACTTCCACTCGCTGGATGCGTTCGATGGCCTGATGCAGCGGATCGGGTTCAACCCAACCAAGATGCCGGTCTAAAGCGTCCTATAACCAACACCACGCCCGGTTCAGTTCGGATGGCGTTTCCCGTCCGGGCGTCGCATCTCCTCGCGATGAACATCGAATGTTTGCTCGGCCGGTCGGTCGATGTGACCTGTTCCTTCCTCCCGATCCACGGAACCCACCACCCATGAACTGCTGCTGCCTCGGTCTTCGCTGCGCTGTCGTCCTCCTCGCCTCCGCCGGCGTCGCCACCGCCATTCCGCTGATCGGTGCCACGGCGGTCGCGCAGGCCCCGGCCGCCGCCGCGGCTGCGCCGGCCTCGATGGCCTGCATGGTCGATCCGGTGCACAGCAAGGCGCTCTTCCGGGTGCACCACC
>JBEITQ010000192.1:0-4018 GCA_040374835.1 Phycisphaeraceae bacterium
GCGTAGCGGCGCTCGAGCGCGGGGCCGGAGAGGAACTGCTCCAGGCACCCCAGGCGCCCGCAGTAGCACGGGTGGGCCGCGGCCTCGGCGTCCGCGAGCCCCGGCAGGCGGTTGTGCCCCCATTCGCCGGCGATGCCGTTGCGTCCGTCGACCACGTCGCCGCGGACGACGAGGCCGCCGCCGACGCCGGTGCCGAGGATGACCCCGAAGACCACGTCGCCCTGCCCCGCGGCCGCGCCGTCGATCGCCTCGCTGAGGGCGAGGCAGTTGGCGTCGTTCGTGACGCGCACCAGGCGCGCGAGGCGTGCCGCCAGGTCGGCCGCGAAGGGCCGGCCGTTCATGCACGTGAGGTTCGAGTTGCGGTGCAGGCCGGTGCGCGGGTTCGGCGAGCCGGGCGCACCGAGGCCGACGGGCGCGACATGCGCGGGCGAGCCGAGCGCCTTGTCCGCGGCGTCGACGAGCCCGGCGATCGCGTCGAGCAGGGGTCCGTAGTCACGCGGGCTGGCGACCCGCGTGCGCAGCGCCTCCGAGCCGTCCGCGCGCAGCGCGAGGACCTCGACCTTCGTGCCGCCGAGGTCGATCCCGATGCGGTTCACGTCGGGTCGGCGGCCCGGGTGGTGCCGATCAGTTGGAAGAACTCCGCGCGGGCCGCGGGATTGGTGAGGAACGTCCCGTACAGCTTGCTCGTGGTCGTGATCGCGTTGGGCTGCTGCACGCCGCGATAGCACATGCAGAAGTGGCGGGCCTGGATGACGACGCCGACCGCGTGCGGGCGGAGCGTGTCGTGGATGGCGCCGGCGATCTGGGCAGTGAGCTTCTCCTGGACCTGCAGTCGCTTGGAGAAGATGTCGACCACGCGCGCGAGCTTGGAGAGACCAACCACGCGGCCGTTGGGGATGTAGCCCACGTGGCCCACGCCCACGAACGGCACCATGTGGTGCTCGCAGTGGCTGTGCACCTGGATGTTCGAGAGAAGGACGAGCTCGTCGTAGCCCTCGACCTCGCGGAAGGTCCGGGACAGCGGCTCGATCGGGTCGGCCCCATAGCCCCAGAAGTGCTCGCCCATCGCCTTGACGACGCGCTTGGGGGTGTCGAGCAGGCCTTCGCGGCCCGCGTCCTCGCCGATGAAGCGCAGGAGCGCGCGGACGTGCTCCATGGCCTGCTCGGGCGTCGGTCGCGGATCGCTCATCCCGCAATCATAAATGGGTGCCAGGAACCCCTGCCCCCATTTTCCTCCGGAAAATGGCGACAGGGGTTCCTGGCACCTATTTCATCCACCGCGCCCACCACGCGAGGATCTCCCGCAGGCGGTGGATGCGCAGGTCGGGCGGCCCCGCGCGGCTCATGCCGTGGCTCGACTCGCGCGGGTAGCGCACGAAGCGCGCCGGCACGCCGAGCGTGCAGAGCGCGGTGAACACCTGCTCGCCCTGCTCCACGTTGCAGCGCAGGTCGCCCTCGGAGTGGATCACGAGGGTCGGCGTGCGCACGCCCTTGAAGTGCGCGATCGGGCTTGCGCGCCAGAGCGCCTCTGGCCGGTCGAAGGGCGCGCCCCGCCAGTATCGGTCGGGCACCTCGGGGTGGTCGCTGTTGCCGGCATGGCTCACCAGGTTGCTCACGCAGCGGTCGGCGATCGCCGCGCGCAGGCCATGGTCATGGGCGATCGCCCAGTTCGTCATGTAGCCGCCGTACGAGCCGCCCATGATGCCCACGCGCGACCGATCGACGCCGGGCGAGGCGCGCATCGCCATGAGCACCGCCTGCACGTCCGTCCAGTCCTTCGTGCCCCAGGCGCCCCGGATCGCGCCGCAGTGCGCGGCGCCGTAGCCCTTCGACCCGCGCGGATTCGAGAACCAGACCTCGTACCCCTGGGCACAGAGCAGCTGGAACTCATGGAAGTACGTGCACCCGTACTGCGCATGCGGGCCGCCGTGGACCTCGAGGATCGCCGGCCGCCGGCCGCGCGCGCCGCGCGGGCGCATGACCCAGCAGTGCACCGGATGCCCGTCGGCGGCTCGCAGAGTGCGCTCCTCGGGCTCGACCAGGCGCAGCTCCGCGAGCAAGGCGTCGTTGAGTCCCGTCACCCGCCGCAGCGGGAACGCGCGGCCCTCGACGTCCGCCACGTGCACCTCTGGAATCCGGGTGGGCGTCCCGCAGACGATCGCCAGGCGCGACCCATCGGCGCTGAACGTGCCGAGCGAGCACTCCGCGCCGGCCTCCGTGTGCTGCACCACGGCGCCGCCGTCGGCCGGGACGCTCGCGATGATCCCGCTCCCGCGGATCCCGGCGCGGAAGAAGAGCGCCCCCGAATCGGGGAACCAGCGGACCTGCGGCTCGAACGCCGCGTCCGAGGTGTCGCTCAGCGTCGCGGCCATGAGGCAGATCCCGCTGCGGGCGGTCAGGCTGCGCGCGCGCCGCGTGCGCAGGTCATAGCACCAGAGCTCGAGGTCCTCGGTGCTGTAGCCGTCGTCGCGGCCGCGCCGGCCCGCGTAGGCGATGCGCATCCCGTCCGGGCTCCAGCACGGCAGGCGCTTCACGCCCGGGGGCAGGCCCTTCAGCTCGGCCACGCGATGCCGGCCGCCCCGCCCCGGCGTCACCACCACGAGCGTCGCGTGCCACGGCTCCCAGCTTGCACGCGGATGCATGTTCGTGGCAACGACCAGGGCGCTTCCGTCCGGGGCCCAGTCGTAGGAAAAGCCGCCCAGCGTGTCGCGGTCGAAGACGCACTCGGCGGCCCGCCGCGCGCCCGAGACGTCGACCACGTGCAGTGCGAACCGCGCACCGTCGAAGTAGCCGTCGCCGTCGAGGCGGTACCACGCGTCGTCGATCGTCCGCGGGGGCGTGGACCCGCCGCGCGCGGTGCGGGCCTTGGCGGCCTCCGGCGTCCACTCCGCGCCCAGCGGCCGGAAGCTGAACGCCAGGCGCGTGCCGCACGGGCTCCACGCCAGGTCGCGGATGGTCCCATGGGGCATCGTGGTCACGGTGCGGGCACGCCCGCCCCGCGCCGGCACCACCTCGATCGACGGCGGGCGGTCGCGGTCGGCGCACACGTAGGCCACCGCGGTGCCGTCGGGGCTCCAGCGGCCGCACGCGTGGCGCGGACCGCGGGTGAGCCCGCGCGGCGCGCGGGACCCCTCGGCATCCGCCAGCCACAGCGACGTCTCGTACCCGTTGCGCTCGTTCACCACCTTGCGCGCGAAGAGCACGCTGCGCCCGTCGAGGCTCATGCGCGCGTCCGACACGCCGACCATGCACAGCAGGTCCTCGGGCTCGGGATCGCGGTGCGCCCGCGTCGGCGTCGATGCGCCTCGGGCACGGGATGCGCGTCCGGTCCGTGACGACGATCGCCGAGCGGCGGGCATGGCGCGATCGTAACGCCGCCCCGGGACGGAGGCAGGCGATCCATACAATGCCCGCCCCATGGCAGACGCCTCCGCCCCGAGCTCGCCCGACGCCACCAAGAGCATGGACCAGATCGTGGCCCTGTGCCGTCGGCGCGGCTTCGTGTTCCAGTCGAGCGAGATCTACGGCGGCATCAACGGCTTCTGGGATTACGGCCCGCTCGGCACGGAGCTGAAGCGCAACCTGAAGAACGCGTGGTGGCAGGACGTCGTGCAGCGCGAGCTCGTCGGGCCGATGGGCGAGCCGGTCGACATCGTGGGCGTCGACTGCACGATCATCATGAACCCGAAGGTGTGGGAGGCATCGGGGCACGTCGGCGGGTTCGCCGACCTCATGAGCACGTGCAGGCACTGCAAGAAGCTCATGCGCACGGACCACGTCTGGGACATGCTGACCGAGACCGAGTGGTTCAAGGCGCTTGCCGAGCTGTACGCGGACGGCGCCGCGGTCGACGGCATGCAGCTCAAGCGCTGGGCCGATACGAAGGGGAAGAAGCTCGCGCCGAACCTCGCGCTCGTTCGCAACCCGCAGGTGACGCTCAGCTGGCTCGTCGAGCGGATGGCCGGCCAGCCCGTCGCCATGCCGCTCCGAGAGTTCCTGATGCACCTCGCGTCCGAGC
>JBEITQ010000142.1:0-5684 GCA_040374835.1 Phycisphaeraceae bacterium
AGGCCTTCGACGCCGTCGTCCATCGCGGCGCCGACGAGGACCGCACGCTCATGGAGCAGATGGTGGGGCAGTCGGTGATCGCCGCGGACTCGCCGCTGCGCGAGGCGGCCGCACGGAACCTCCGGACGCACCTGGGGCAGATGATCGACGGCGCGAAGGCCGCAGGCGTGCCGGTGCTCGTGTGCACCACCGCCAGCAACGAGGCCGGCCTGGCGCCGCTCGGCGAGGGCAGTGCCGCGGCCGCGCGATTCCAGGATGCGCGGCGGCTGGCCGCCGCGGGCGACCGCGCCGGGGCACGGGAGGCCTTCCTGGACGCGCGCGACCTGGACACCATGCCGTGGCGGCCGATCCGTGCCACGGAGGAGTCGATCCGCGCGGCCGCCGCCGAGCGCGGCGTTCCGCTCTGCGACATCGCCGCCGCCTTCCGCGACCTGGGCGCCGACCCCGCCACCGGGTGGGACCTGCTCGACGACCACGTCCACCTCTCGGTGCGCGGCCAGGCCGAGGCCGCGCGCGCGATGGTGCGCTCGCTGGCCGCGTTCCCGCCGCCGGTCGCGGTCGATTCCACCGCGGCCGCGGCGCTGCCCGCGTGGCAGTCGTACGCGACGCGCCTGGGAACGAACCCCTACGACGACTACCGCGTCAACCACACGCTGCGCGTCCTCTTCGGCGTGCCCTTCATGCGGCGCACGAACCCCGAGGCGTTCGCGCGCTTCGACGGCGCGTGCCGCGCGTTCGAGGCCACGATGTCGCCGGCCGTCATGGCCGTGGCGCGCGAGTGGCAGTCGGGCCGCGTGCACGCCGGCGCGATGCGGCCCCTCACCGGCATGGTCGCGCGCATCATGCTGCGCGAGAACCGCGTGCCCGAGGCCGCCACGCTCTACGAGGTCGCCCGGAGCCAGGTGCCGGACTACAACTCGTGGCACCTCGAGTACACGTACTTCCTGCTCGCCTGCCGGGAGAAGCTGAACGGTTCGCTCGACGACGCCGACCGCGCGCTCGCCGCACGCGCGGCCGACGAGGGCCGGTTCCTGCTCGGGCACGGGTTCTCGGAGAGCGGCATGGCCGAGCGCTACGTCGGCCGGCTGCTCCAGCTGCGGGGCGAATGGGCCGAGGCCATCCCGTTCCTTGAGGCGGCGCGCCCGAAGATGTCGGCCGAGGACCTCGTCGCCTGCGACCAGGCGCTGGTGCTCTCCTACATCCGCGCCGGACGGGCGCAGGACGCCATCGGGCTCGTCGACCGCGGGATCCGGGAGAGCGGCCGCTTCGCCCCCGTCTACCGCCGGATGCGCGACGAGATCGGCCGCGGCGCGGCGGAATCGGCGCCCGGACGCTGATTCCGGGAGGATTCCCCGTCACGTCCGGACGGGTCGGGCGAAGTACCGGTGATGGATCCCGCCACCCGTCGCGCCCTGGCCGACTGGACGCTCGCGCAGCCCGCGGTGTCGGCGTTCGTGCATGCCCTGGTGCATGACCGGGCGGATCGGGACGACGTGCTGCAGGACGTCGCGGTGGCGGTGCTCGAGTCGTACCACCGGTACGACCCGGCCCGGCCGTTCCTCGCGTGGGCATTGACGATCGCGCGCAACGAGGTGATCGACTCGCTTCGCAGGCGTCGCCGGCGTCCCGCGGCGATCCCGCCCGAGGCCGCCGATGCGCTGGCGGTCGCCCTGGCCGAGGTCGCCGACGAGGAGCGCGCCCGGCTCGTCCACCTCGCTGCATGCATGGCCGAGCTCGACGCGCGCGCCCGCGAGGCGTGCGAGCTGCGCTACCGCGCCGGGCTCTCGCCCGCGCGGATCGGGGCCGCGCTCGGCATTCAGGCGAACACGGCATCGAAGCTCCTGCACCGACTCCGCGAGCGGCTGCGCGAGTGCATCGAGCGCAAGCACCGAGAGGAGGCGAGGGCATGAACGGGAACCCCCAATGGGCCGGCGATCGCGGCGACGCGCTCATCCACGGGCTGCTCGATCGCACGCTCGACGACTCGGGCCATGCCGAGCTGTCGGCGGCGCTGCGGGCCGATCCGGAGTTCGCCCGTCGCCTGGCGCGGATGACGGTCCTCCACGATGCCATCTCGCGGGAGGTGATCGATTCGGCGGCCGGGCGTCGCCAGGCGTCGGCGTTCCGACTGGCGTCGTCGCTGCGGCGCTGGGCCGTGGCGGCGTCGGTCGTCCTCGCCGCGGGCGCGCTGGCGTTCGTGGTGCTGGCGCGCGGCTCCTCGGCCGACGCGGCCGCGCGCGAGGTGGCCCGCCTGGGCCAGATGCGGCCCGCGACCTGCCGGACCTACCAGGTAAGGGCCATCGACGAACCCGCGCGCCCGAGGGTCCGCGAGGGCCGGCGTGACGCCGGGACGGGAAACCGAAATCGCCCCGTGCTCTCGGGCGCCACGCTCCACGTCGGACTTCCGGGCCAGTTCGTCCTCGAGGGCGAGGACGAGTCCGGCGACCGCGCGGCGGTCGGCTCCGACGGCGTCGTCTCCTGGAGCGCGCCCGCGCGCGGGGCCGTGCGCGTGAGCGACGATCCGGCGAGGTTCCGCGGCGTGCTCCCCGGGGAGCAGCACGGCATTCCCTTCGTCGACCCCGCCGACGGCATGGCCGAGCTGCTGCGCTCCTTCACCGTCCGGTCCGCGCCGGCCGAGCGGATCGGCGACCGCTCGGTCGACGTGATCGTCGCCCGCCGGCGGGCCGACGTGGCACGCGGTCCGCGCGAGGTGCGCATCTGGTTCGACCCCGAGACCGCGACCATCGTCCGCATGTCGCTCGAGCGCCTTCCGCAGGCCAATGGCGGGCCGCGATCGGTGGTGCTCGAGCTCGTGTCCGAGTCCACGATCGATCCGCGCTTCTTCGGGCACGCCACGCATCACGCGCTGGACCGGCTCGTTCTCCCGGAAGTTTCGCCATGAATGCCCTCCGACCCGCCATCGTCGCCTCGATCGCCGCCGCGGTCGCCGCCTCCTTGCTGCTGGGCGCGCAGTCCGCGCCGAAGGCGGCCGGCACGGCCGCCGTCGCGCCCGCCCCCCAACCGAACTTCGTGTTCATCCAGGCCGAGGCGCAGGGGTGGTCGAGCACGTCGGTGGACATGGACGGCGCGCCGCCGTCGCACGCCAAGCCCGCGGGGCTCACGCCGAACCTCGAGAAGCTCGCGGCGGACGGCACGCGCATGAGCCACTTCTACGTGTCCGCACCGCGATGCACGCCGTCGCGGGCGAGCTGGGTGACCGGCATCGGCCCCTCGAAGCTGCGCATGACCTACCAGAACGAGCCGGGCGGCGGCAGCGTCGACGAGCGGTACAAGCTCATGAAGATGATCCCGCCGGCGCCCGAGGCCGACCTGCCCGACGGCGTGCGCACCACCGGGGCCGTGCTCAAGGACCTCGGCTACGCCAGCGCGCACTTCGGAAAGTGGCACGTCGGACGGCAGGCGCCGAGCGCCGTCGGCTTCGACCTCTGCGACGGCAACAACAGCAACCAGGGGCCCGAGCGCGGAACGGAACCCAACCCGAAGCAGGCGCAGGCCATCACGGACCGCGGCATCGCCTTCATGCGCGAGCAGGTGAAGGCGGGCAAGCCGTTCTACCTGCAGCTCTCGCACTACGGGTACGGGTCGGAGGCTGAGGCCACGCCCGAGGCGTTGGAAGCGGCGAAGGCGCTGGTGCCCGGCGTGAGCGGCAAGCCGATGGGCGCGATCGCCGGCGCGCGCGACGTGGACACGCAGCTCGGGCGCGTGATGGCCGCGCTGAAGGAACTCGGCGTGGCGGACCGGACGTACGTCTTCTACAGCGCCGACCACGGGGCGCAGGGCGGTGGTGGTGGCGGGGGCGGCGGCGGCGGACGGTCGCAGGCCAACCCGCCGTTCTCGGGCGGCAAGGGCAGCGTCAGCGAGGGCGGGATCCGCGTGCCGTTCATCGTGATCGGCCCCGGCATCCCGGCCGGGAAGGTGGTCGACGTGCGCGGCACCAACATGGATCTGCTGCCGACGATGATCGACCTCGCGGGCGCCGCCCCGAAGCAGCCGGCGAAGCTCGAGGACCGCACTGCGATCGAGGGCGGCAGCCTTGCCCCGGTCCTGCGCTCGGGGTCGGGTGCCG
Organism: Phycisphaeraceae bacterium; assembly: GCA_040374835.1. Lineage (GTDB taxonomy): Bacteria > Planctomycetota > Phycisphaerae > Phycisphaerales > SM1A02 > UBA966. The sequence continues at coordinate 4,088 of JBEITQ010000142.1, forward strand.
TGGCCCGGCCCTACGAGGGCATCGCCATCCACTTCCCGCACTACGACCTCAACAACGGCGGTCCCGCATCGGCCTTCTACCTCGGGCAGTGGAAGCTCGTCCGCAACTACGACGCCGGTCGCGTGTCCCTCTACGACATCGCGAAGGACCGTTCGGAATCGAACAACCTCGCTGCGCAGAATCCGGAGGTCGTGACGGACCTGGAGTCGCGGCTCGACGCCTACCTCAAGGCGGTCAACGCGCCGATGGCGCGCGTGAACACGGCGCCCGGCGCCGGCACCGGGACGGCGCCGGAGCGCGCCGGCGGTGCAGGCGGGCGGGGCGGTCGCGGCGGCGGAAAGGGGAAGCAGTCATGAGGCGCGTTCGCGCCTTCGGGCTGTCGTGCGCCCTCGCGTTCGTCGCGTCGCAGGCCGTCGCGCACCCGCCGGAGGAAGGCGCCCACGACGATGCCCGCCTCTGGACCGTTGCCCGTTCCGTGGCGTGGCCCTCGCCGGCCGACGCGCCGGCCGTCGGACAGGACGCCGCGCGGAAGCCGCCGCAGGCCTCGATCTTCGATGCGTTCGGGCCGTTCGTGAAGACCCGATTCGACGACCGCTGGCTGTACGTCGAGTCCGATGGGCTGCCCCACGCCCCGCTCGAGACGAAGATGATGGTCGGCATCCGATCATGGCAGCAGCAGGTCCCGCTGCCGCAGCCCTACACGGGGGCGAATGCCTGGCAGATCCCGCTCCGGCCCGAGATCGCCGACAGGCCCATCCTCGGCAAGACGTCGCTCATGCGCGGTGCGGTGGCCTTGGCCGCCAACGGCATCCCCATCTTCAACGCGCTGAACAACGGCGGCCGCGACAGCTTCCTCATCGGCGAACTCGACGAGTTCGGCGGCCACTGCGGCCGCGGCGACGACTACCACTACCACGCGGCGCCGCTCGCGATCGAGAAGATCGTCGGCAAGGGCAAGCCGATCGCGTACGCGCTCGATGGTTTCCCGATCCATGGACTGTTCGACCCGAAGGCGAAGGAAGGCGACGATCTCGCGTGCCCGTGCGGGTCGCACGAGCCGCTTGACGAGATCAACGGCCACTGGTGCGAGGTCCCGGCAGGCGAAGGCCTCGGCGGCGGCACGCGCTCCTACCACTACCACGCGTCGAAGACCTTTCCGTACGTCAACGGCGGCCTCCGCGGCAAGGTCGAGATCGAGGGCACCGGGACCGACACGCAGGTCATCCCGCAGCCCCGCGCGGGCGGGGTGCGGCCCGCGCTCACCCCGCTGCGGGGCGCGTCCATCACCGGCTTCGAGCAGGTCGGGCCCAAGGCGTGGTCGCTCAGGTACGAGGTCGGGGGCAAGGCGTCGTTCGTCAACTACCGCGTGGAGGACGGCGGCAAGGTCATCTTCGAGTTCGTCGGCCCGGACGGCCAGAAGCGCGTCGAGGAGCACATGCCGCGCGCGCGCGGCGGGCGGCAGCGGGGCGGCGGCGCTCCCCCGCGTTCGGCACCCGCCGGCGCACCGACGGGAGGCCTCGCGCTCTCGTCGGCGGGCATCGGCGCAAGCGGCCTGCTTGACGCCAAGCACACGTGCGACGGGGCGTCGGTCTCGCCG
>JBEITQ010000149.1:0-5165 GCA_040374835.1 Phycisphaeraceae bacterium
CGCGTGCGTCCACGGCGCGGCCGTGGCGGTCGTGGTAGCGGCCCATCGCCACCGGCACGAGGCTGCGGCGGTCCGGACCGTCGTCGCCCCAGGCGTTCACCACGAAGCGGTCGGGGTCGATCCCCGCGTGGCGGACCTTCAGGCGGCCCGTGCGCTCGTAGTTGCCGGTGAGGAGGCCGGCGGTCATGCCGTCCATCGCGCACACCGCGTCGACCAGGGCGTGGGCGCCGGGCATCGCCTCCACCGTGTTGCGCTCGGCGAGCCGGCGCTCGAGGTGCCCGGAGTAGCAGTCCTTGAAGCGCGCGTGCTCCGCGCCGTCGGTCGGGAAGCCGTGCACGCGCCCGAGGTCGCGCCAGATGAGGGTGTCGAGCCGGCCGTGGACGTCGACGCGCGCGAAGTCGACCTCCGTGCCGTGCAGCTCGCGGATCGCCGCGCTCATCGCGTGGATCCCCGCGCTCAGCGAGTGGAGCAGGGTGCCGTCGATGTCGAAGAGGACGAGCATGGCGCGGTCAGGCGACCGCGGTGCAGACCTTGCGGGCGGCGTCGGCCAGGTCGGTCGCCGACTGCATGGTGGGAAGCTCGGCGCGCGCGGCGTCGAGGATCATCCGCGCCTCGGCGACGTTGGTGCCCTCGAGGCGAACCACGAGCGGGACCTTGAAGCCCACCGCCTTCGCGGCGGCCACGATCGCCCGCGCCACCCGGTCGCACTGCATGATGCCGCCGAAGATGTTGACCAGCACGCCCTTGACGCGGCCGTCGGAGAGGATGATCCGGAACGCCTCGGTGATCGCCTGCTCGCTCGCGCCGCCGCCGACGTCCAGGAAGTTCGCCGGGTCGCCCCCGTGCAGCTTGATGATGTCCATCGTGCTCATCGCGAGGCCCGCGCCGTTCACCAGGCAGCCGATGTTGCCGTCGAGCGCGACGTAGTTGAGCTCGAACTCGCGCGCCCGCATCTCGGCGGGGTTCTCCTCGCTCGGGTCGAACATCGCGCGCAGGTCCGGGTGGCGGAACATCGCGTTGTCGTCGAAGTTGAACTTCGCGTCGATCGCGACCACCTGGCCGTCCGGGTGCGCGGCAGAGGGCGGGGTGACGACCAGCGGGTTGATCTCGGCGAGGCTCGCGTCCTTGGCGAGGAAGAGCCCGGCGAGGCGCATCATGACGTCCGCCGCCTGCGCCACCTGCCTGCCCCTGAACCCGAGCCGGAACGCCGTCTCGCGCGCCTGGTAGGCGGCCAGCCCGCACAGCGGGTCGAGCGCCACCTTGACGATCGCCTCGGGGCGCGTGGCGGCGACGTGCTCGATGTCGACGCCGCCCTCCGCGCTCGCGATCAGCGTGTTGGTGCGGCGTGCGCGGTCGGTGACGATCGCGAGGTAGTACTCCTTCGCGATGTCGACGCCGGCGGCGACGAGGAGCCGGCGGACCTCGAGCCCCTCGGGCGGGGTCTGGGGGCTGTGCATCCGGTTGGAGAGCATGAAGCGCGCCGAGGCCTCGGCCTCGTCGGCGGCCTTGCACACCTTGACGAACCCGGCCTTGCCGCGGCCGCCGGCATGCACCTGCGCCTTCACCACCACGATCCCGGCGCCGGACGCGAGCTGCTCGCGTGCCTCGCGCGCGGCGTCCTCGGCGCGTTCCACCATGCGGCCCCCGGGGACGGGGATGCCGGCGTCTGCGAGGAGCTGTCGTGCCTGGTACTCGTGGATCTTCATGTGGGTGTCCGGTCTCGGGAGGGTCGGGAAGTCTATGCGGCGCCCGCCGCCGTCACCGCCCGGGGGCGCCGGCGCGCGATTCCTGCCGCAGCTTCCACCACTCCCAGGCGATGGGCAGCAGGCTGACGAAGATGATGGCCAGCACGACCTTGCTGAAGTGGCGCTGCACGAACGCGAGCCCGCCCAGCCAGTAGCCGCCGCCGAGGAGCAGGCCGACCCAAAGCACCGCGCCGAAGACGTTGTAGAAGAGGAAGCGACCGTAGGCCATGGTGCCGACGCCCGCGACGAAGGGCGCGAACGTCCGGACGATGGGCACGAACCGCGCGATGACGACGGCGCGGCCGCCGTGGCGCTCGAAGAAGGCCTGCGTGCGCTCGAGGTGCTCGCGGCGCAGCCAGCGGAACCGGCCGCTGAAGGCGACCGGCCCGATGGCCCGGCCGACGTGGTAGTTGACGCCGTCGCCGAGGACGGCGCAGGCGAAGAGGACGAGCGCCATGGCCGGCCCCGTGACCGCGGGCGCCGCGCCCTGCTCGGCGGCCACGCGCTCCACCGTCGCCGTCACCGCGCCGGTGGCGAAGAGCAGGCTGTCGCCCGGCAGGAAGGGCGTCACCACGAGTCCCGTCTCGCAGAAGACGATCAGGCCGAGCATCGCGTAGGTGAGCGGGCCCCCGAGCGTGTCGACCACGTTGGCGAGGTTCTCGCGCAGCAGCCCGGGCTCGCTCACGAGCTGCCAGAGGGCGTCGATGAAGGCGTCCATGGGGCGGGTGAGCGTACGGGCCGGGTGCGTCGCGGGCCGGAAGCGACGCGGCCGCGGCCCGTTCGGGGCCGCGGCCGCGGGAAGCGGACGGGGCGGGATTCGAACCCGCGATACGAGGAATACCCCGTATACCGGTTTAGCAAACCAGCGCCTTCAGCCACTCGGCCACCCGTCCGGGCGGGACGCCGAGTCTAGCAGGGGCCGCGGAGGCCTTCCATCGTCAGGCCGCCGCGCGCTGGTACAGCTCGAGGATCGCGGTCGGCGGGTCGTAGGTGCCGCCGCGCAGGCCTGCCAGGCCCGGCACCGCCGAGGTGCAGTAGGCGAGCCGCCCGCGCTCGAAGCTCGCGCGGAGCAGGACGGTGCCCGCGGCACGCAGTTCCAGGTGCACCCAGAGGCCGTGCGTGCCGACCTCCATGCGCGCGCACGCCGGCACGGGCACCGCCCGCACGTCGCCCGCGCAATCGAGCGAGGCGCGGCACGACGCTTCGCCGGTGGCCGGATCCCACTCGCACTCGAGCCGCACCACGGCGCTGGCCCACGTGCGCGAGGCATCCAGCGCGCCGGAGGCGGCGTTCCACGCGACGTCGAGCCGGGCGGGCGCGTTCACGGGGAGCGCTCCCCGAGCGTGCCGAAGGCGCCGGCGATGCCGTCGCCGCCGGAGGCGAGGTAGGTCTCGGCAAGCGTGTCGAAGGTCGTGATGAAGCTCGCGATGTCGCGCAGCTTTCGCTCGAGCTCGGCGGCGCGGGCCGCGGTTTCGGGGCACCCGCAGCCGGGGCCGGCGCCGGAGGCAAGGGCGCGGCACTCCTCGACGAGGCCCATGAGCGGGTCGATCTCGCGGCGCTTGCGGACGCGGATGACGGTGGCGAACAGCGTCCACACGTCCTGCTCGGCGCGGAAGTAGTCGCGGCGGTCCTCGCGGTTGTGGACGCGGGTGACGATCCCCCACTCGACCAGGGTGCGCGTGGTCATGGACGCGTTGCCGCGGCTGATCCCCAGGCGCGACATCAGCTGGTCGGTGTTGAGCATCCCGCCGTCGACGAAGAGGAGCGCGTGCACCTCTGCCATGCTGCGCGGCACGCCCCACGAGGCGGCCATCCGTCCCCACAGCTCGATGAAGCGGGCGTGCGCGCGGTCGAGCGCGGCCCCGGGCGACTGCTCCCGGCCCGGGGCGGCCGGGTCGGCGGAGGCAGGGGGGGCGTCGGGGGCGGACGATTGCCGGTTCACGAGGAATTGAAATGTAGGCGACCAGGGCGGTCGACGGGGTGCCCGGGCGGGGAAAGAAACGCCCCCGGCCGGGGCCGGGGGCGGGGTGGGTTCGGGATTCCTGTCCGGGCAGGCCTCAGGGGAGGCCGGCGCCGCCGCCCGTGTCGAAGATGTCCACGTCGATCAGGAAGTTGAGCTGGTCGTGGAGCACCGTGTACCCGGCGCCCGTCAGGCCGCAGGTGTAGACGCGGGCGAAGATCTGCGTCCCGTTGCCGGTGGAGGGCCGCATGAAGTCGCGCGGGTCCCCGACCGGGGCGTAGGTCCCGCCGCCGTACACGGCCGACAGGGCGACGTAGCCCGACGGCACCCAGCGGTTCTGCGTGAAGTTGTAGAAGTAGGTGATCTGGATGACGGGCAGGTTCCACGACACGCGCGAGCGCGTCTGGAGCGCGAACGCCGTGATCTGCGACGGCGGCGACGACGCCGTCACCGAGAGCTGCAGGTCGACCGTGCCGCCCGTGAGGGGATAGAAGAGCGCCGAGCCGAAGCCCTGGCCCTTGTTGCCCGCACGTCGCCGCTGCGACGCGATGCGCAGCGTGATGTCGTCCACCTCGCGGAGCGAGAACGCGCCGCCGGCCTGGTAGGTGCCGGTGATGATGTCGAACAGCACCGGGTTGGCGCCGCTGAAGGCGTTCGCCACCAGCCACGCGACCGTGTTGCGGGTCCGGGGGAAGCCGCCGATGCGCGCCTGCTCGCCGCCGGCGATGATGTCGCCGTACTGCTCGCAGTTCTCCGGGAAGCCCGGGAAGCCCTGCGCGGAGTACGCGAGGCCGCACTGCTGGAAGAAGTTGCCGGGCGTCTGCAGCGCGTTGCGCAGGTCCGGCACCGGCAGCGCGGTGCCGAAGTAGGCGAGCGAGAAGCTCTGCAGGCGGGAGCACCAGCCGGCGATGATGGCCGCCGCGGCGCTCGTGCCCTCGAAGCTCTGGCCGGCCGTGTAGGTGCGCAGCTTGTTCACCTGCAGCGGGTCGGTCGAGGGCGAATCGCCCTGGAACAGGTCGCCGTATCCGCAGGTGGCCACGCCCGTGCCCCACGCCGAGATCGAGGACGCCTGCACGCCGGGCAGGCCCTCCTCGGGCTCGTAGTTGGACTGCTGGAAGCGGCAGTAGTTGAAGCCGGGCAGGCCGCCCTGGCCGTTGCCGCCGGGCACCGCCGAGAAGCTGGGGGCGGTGCCGATGCGGTAGCCGGGCCAGCAGGCGCTGACGATGATCGCACCGCTGTCGGTGGGGCCCTGGTTGATCCCGACGCCCGCGTTGCCGGCCGAGCACACCGTGGTGATGCCCGCGCCGGTGCCCACGCCCACCAGCAGGTTGACGGTGGGCTGCGACACGGCGGCGTTGCCGTTGTTGCCGATCGGCATGCAGATCACGTCACCCTCGCCGAGGTCGATGAGGGCCTGCGTGATCGCGGCGATCAGACGCTCGCCTTCCTCGACGCTGACG